>CAYICF010000006.1:754-18724 GCA_964361805.1 uncultured Candidatus Saccharibacteria bacterium | reverse complement strand
CAGAGAGATTGCCAAGCGCATCAACGTGCACGCCGTAATTCTCTCCAATTCCTGTTGCGCCACTAAAACTCAACCAGCCGATATTCGAGGACCATGCCCAACCCGATACATTACTAAGTCCTCCGTGGGCATTTGTTGATTTGAAAAAAAATAACAAAACAGCGCTCATGAATGCTATTGCGCACAATAACAAAAAAGCGATGCACGACTTATCTTTAAGCGCGAACTGCATATCTCTAGTATAGCAAGTAGAATTTGATTATTGTGGAGAACTCGTCTTTCGCGGGTCTGTGGCAGCGCTCTCGCTAGCGCAAAATTCCCAGCGAGAATTTTGCTGGACTTTCGTCCTCGCTCGTCCGGTCATTCGACCGGACACCGTGCCCGCTCGTCCTCGAGTCCCACTGCGAGCAGCTGCCGCAGACCCGCTCGCTGTTTCTAAAATTCTATATACTTTCTTGCTACACGTCGCATATTATTTCTACTATCATAACTCGCGATCGTGAGTTATGATAGTGATTTTGACAAAAACAAAAAAGGCGCCGACTCGACACAGAGTCAGCGCTACGTGCTACGCGAACGCGCCGCTTCCAGCGCACTCGATCAACTCAAGCACACGTTTCGTGCCCGTTTCTCCGTCCCCAACCTTCATCAGTCCGATTGGGGAGAAATCCATCAGCAACTTCGACGGCGTCGTCAGAAATTTCATCAACGACTCTTGCTTGACCGCGCCGCCGAGAGCCCTGAGAACTTTCTCCAGATTGATCAGCAGCCGTACTGTTTCCGGCCCTTTTCCTGTACGGCGAGGATCGCTTCGACAACCTCCTCGGCTCTCGATCGTGGTGATACATCCGCACGATCGCCCAATCAGACGCGCGAACTGTTCTTGCGTCATACGCAGCTTGCGACGCAGCGCACGATTTCGTGCCGCAGAAAACGTTACCTTTCCCATCCGTCGCTCCTTAAAGTTGCCACTACTTGCCGATCCGAAACCAATACTAGCTTACATTCTTTTCCTCCACGTGTCAATTTTTTTGTGGTCGCCGCCGAGAAGCACCGCAGGAACTTTCGCCACTTTCCACTTTCCACTTTTAACTTTTAACTTGAATTCTGCTGGCCGCGTATACACCGGATAACTCCCCTTCACTTCCTCGAGTGACTCATATTTCCCGAGTACGCCCGGGATTTGCCGCGCCACTGCTTCGATCACAACCGCTGCCGGCAATTCTCCGCCTGAAAGCACAAAATTACCGATCGATATTTCTTCGTCGGCGATATGTTGCGCAACTCGCTCATCAACGCCTTCGTAGCGTCCGCAAATAAAAATCAACTGATCGTATTTCGATAAGCGCTTGGCGTCTTTTGCGTCGAACGTTTTGCCTCTTGTCGAGAAAAGAATCGTTCTGCTTTTTAGCTTTTTACTTTTCATTTTCAACTTTACACTTTCCACTGTTCGCGCGATCGGACCAACCTGCAGCACCATCCCTGGACCTCCGCCGTAGGGACTATCGTCTACTTTTTTATGCCGATTGTCTGAAAAATCGCGTAAATTGTGTGTCGCAATTTTAATCAACCGCTTTTCTTGCGCGCGCTTTAAAATCGATTCGTTCATGTACGAATCGAGGATTTTTGGAAATATGGTAATGACGTCAAAACGCATTGCAATAATTTAGCACCTATGTTGCTATTATACAAGGGAAATTTTAATCTTTTGCTTACATCAAAAATCGCCCGACGGGCGATTTTTGAGTGTGCCACTTTTCAATTATTCTTGCGCTGGCGCTGCCGACGCATCTTCGCGCGGACGAGCGGCCACATGCGTTGAGCCTTCGGGCTCTTCAATTTTTAAATTCACTCGCGCATTATTTTTGATACCTACAATACGCAACAATGATCGAATCGCTTTTGCGGTTGCGCCCTGGCGCCCGACCACTTGCCCCATGTCTTGCAAATGCACTTTGAGCGACAAGAGGACTCCCATCTCGTCTACTTTCCGTTCGATTTTCACATCGTCCGGATGATCAACGATCGACTTCACGACATATTCCAAAAATTGCTGATCGACTTCCATAATAATAAATTAATAATTTATGATTTTGGCGTTTCGGCAGCTGGCGCGACCGCAGCTGGCTTTGCCTCTTCGGTTTTCTTTGACTGTTTATGTACCGCGATTTTTTTGCCCGCAATTACTCCGGCTGCAACCAAAAGATTATGTACCGAATCTGTTTTTTGCGCACCGTGGCTGATCCAATGCATTACGCGCTCTTTTTTGACTTCAAATTTATCGCTTCGTGGATTGTACCAGCCTAAATCTTCGAGTTGTTTGCCGTCTATTTTTTCACGTTTTTCGCCGACAATAAGGCGGAAAGAGCCTTGGTGTTTTTTGCCCACGCGCTGTAGTTTCAGTGTCAACATATGAGTATTCACTATGGTACTGGAATATGTCGACGAAGTCAATCGCTTTCGTGGGGCTATTCCGCGAACTTTACCGACAACAATTTTGAAATCCCGTCGCGGTCCATAGTGACGCCATAAAGCACATCCGCGGCTTCCATGGTAGCACGGTTGTGCGTAACCACGATGAACTGCGTGTCTTTGCCAAATTCTTTAATGAGTTGCGCAAATCGATGCGCGTTCTGTTCGTCGAGTGCGGCGTCTACTTCGTCGAGCACAAGGAATGGCGGCGGCGTGAGTGAAATGAGCGCAAACAGTACCGCGAGCGACACCAAACTTTTTTCTCCACCCGAAAGCATCTCAACGCCTTTAATCCCCTTGCTCGGTACACTGATCGATATGTCGAGCCCTGCGATATCGTCCTCTTGTTCCATGCTCGCCTCTCCTACCGCGCCCTCTTCCCCTTGCAATGCTTTTTCTTTCTTGATCGCAACAAGCTTTACCGCGCCGCTCCCGAACAACAAATGAAAATATTGCGTGACGCGCGTATTAATTTCTTTGAGCGCTGATTCGAACTCGGTTTTTATTTTCAGCGATAACTCGTTTACCAACTTTTCTATATCTTTCGATGCCGCCTCGAGGTCGCCGATCTGCTGCTTCAAAAACGCATGACGCGATTCCGTTTCTTTTGCTTCCGCGATGACCACCTGATCGATAGCGCCGATTGCCGCGAGTTCGCCGCGCAAACGCAACATGAGGCGCTCCGCATCCGGAAATGATTCAATCGCCATCGTTCCTTTTTCCAGATTAAATTCTTCGACGCGCCTCCCTGCTTGTTCAATGGCTCCCGCAAGGTCTTGCTGCCGCGCGACGATCCGCTCGTGTTCGAATTGCACTGTTCGCGCCCCAGACTCACATCTTCGATAGTCATCCCGAGCGTGTTGCAATTCTTCGAAATGCGCACGAAATACATCCGTAAATTTTCGCAATTGCTCACTTGATTGCGCTACTTCCGCCTCGAGCGCAGCGGCTTCTGCGTCGAGCGCGGTGAGTTCGCGTTGAATTTTTTCACGCGCCGCTTTTATCGCTCCCCCGACATCTTGTGTTGCTACTGGTTTTTGCACGCCGTCAAGCTCTGCGATCATCGTGAGGCATTCTCTTATCGCATTCTTTGCGTGTTGCATATCTTCGCTTCGCAACGCCTCGGTTAATGCATGACGAATTTCTTGCAGCGTATGCTGCGCGTCTTCGCTCTGTATTTCGACACGTGGCGCTTCGCGTGCAAATTCTAGCTTCGCCTCAAGACGGCCGAGTTCGCGCTCACAATTCCGACGGGACTCCATTAACGCTTTTTGTTTTTCACGCCGCGTCACCGCGCGCGCATCTTCTTGTGGCCGCGATGACTCGAATGCTTTTGCTTTTTTCTCTGCGTCCTGCACGTGCGCTGCGGCGATGGCTATCGCTTCGTCGCACTTTTGTCGACGTGGCGCGAGCGCGCGTTCTTCGTCGCGGAGCATGCGCAGTTTTGTTGCAAAATATTGTTCCTCAATTTCCTTGAGTCGCTCTGCGATCTGCGCCCTGCCCTCCCACCGCGACACCTCGCGGCGCAGCAATCGCAACCGCGGCAACAATTCTTCCATGGTTACATGGGCTTTTTCGAGATTATTTTTTGTGGATGCAAGTTTTAAATTTGCTTCGTGGCGCTTCAACTGATGCGCACGCAAACCCAACACTTCTTCGATCATTTCTCGACGCTCTTTGGGCGTCGCCTTGATTAATACGTCGCTATTCCCTTGATTGATAATCGTGAGACCGCGCGTTCCGACGCGTGCAGCCGCAAACAAATCGATCAAATCTTTGAGCCGCACCTCTTCATTGTTGATAAAAAACTGCGCGGTGCCATCGCGAAACAACTTGCGTGACACCTCTACCTCGGCGCAGTTCATCGGCAATGCGCCACTCTCATTATCGAAACACAGCGATACTGAAGCCAGGCCCACGCGCGTGCGACCGTCCGTGCCAGAAAAAATTAAATCGTCCACAGCACTCCCACGTAAATTTTTCGCTTCGCGTTCACCCAAAAGCCATCGAAGACCGTCGATGATGTTTGACTTCCCTGAACCGTTCGGCCCCACAACGCCGATCACGCGCGCGGGAAAATCGAGCGTTGTCTTTTTTGCAAATGATTTAAACCCTTGGAGCTCGAGCCGCTTCAGGCGCATCCTTTTATGATACCAGGCTTTTCAGTGCGTTTTTTGCCGCTTCGGTTTCGGCTTCTTGTTTTGAAGGGCCTGTGCCTTGCGCAACCAATTTTTCGCCAACATATACGCCCATAGTAAACACCTTGTCGTGATCTGGTCCTTTTTCTTCGAGCAACCGATATACTGGCGTCACGCGAGCGGTTGCTTGCACTTTTTCTTGGAAAATGCTTTTTGCATCTTTGTATGATCCTTCTTTTA
This sequence comes from uncultured Candidatus Saccharibacteria bacterium, assembly GCA_964361805.1. Classification (GTDB taxonomy): domain Bacteria; phylum Patescibacteriota; class Minisyncoccia; order UBA6257; family JAUSGH01; genus CAYICF01. The sequence goes on along the minus strand of CAYICF010000006.1, from coordinate 13,874 downwards.
ATACGTCTTCGAGGCGCGGCATCACGGCATACAGCACAAATGCTTTTGCTGAAGAATATCCACCATCTTGGTAGATAGCGCCGGTCACGGCCTCAAATGCGTTTGCAAGAATTACTTCACGAGCGCGACCGACGTCCTTTGCTTCTCCTTTCGAAAGGCGCATAAATTCCTCAAGGCCAAGCGCGCGCGCGACTGAGGCTAACATTTGATAATTGACAAGCGCAGCACGGAGACTCGTGAGTGTTCCCTCGTTGTATTGCGGGAAACGGCCGTATAAATCTTCGGTAACCGTAAGCTCCAACACCGCGTCGCCTAAGAATTCAAGCCGCTCATTATGCGCAATATTTTTCCCGGGATGCTCATTTAAAAACGACCGGTGGGTCACCGCCTCTTCGAGTAGCGCCTCGTTTTTAAATTTATATCGTAGATTTTTCTCGAGCTGTTTCATATGCAAATTTTATTTCTTTTCGGTCATTTCCTTATATATTGTTCCCAGCACCCCGTTGATGAATTTCCCGGAATTCGGACCGCCATAATTCTTCGCAAGCTCGATTGCTTCGTTGATTGCTACTTTTGGCGGCACTTCGTCTTTCGGTGCATATAATAGTTCGTATAAACCAACGCGTAGTGCATTCCGATCAATTGTTGCGATCTTGTCGAGCGGCCATTCGGGCGCCGCCTTCACGATCATGGCATCAAGCTCCGCCTGATGCGCAATAATTCCATTCAACATATTCCACACAAACTCGGGCTCATTAAAGCCGTCGCCAAATTCTTTCATGTTCCGCAGAACGATCGGTTTGAGATCCTCGGCGCGATTATAAAAATCCCATTCATACAGGGATTGGAGCACGATAGATCGTCCTAATTGCCTCGTAGCCATTATGCCTTTTTATATTGCCCACACTGCGCGCATGCACGATGCGGCAAGATTGGACCACCACACTTTAGGCACGCTGAAACCTGCACTTTTTTCAGCGCATGATGCGAACGAACTCGCCGTACTTTTCCATGTGTTCTGTGTTTTACTGGTACGCCACCCATAAAATAGGTATTAGGTTATAGGTATGAGGTTATAGGTATTCTCATAAAAAGTCAAAAAAATGTCGTGTACTTTTTCATTCTATGAATGTCTTTCGATGTATCATGCAGGGCCCGTGTTTTCTTAATGCTTCCATGTGCGCCCGCGTTCCGTAGCCTTTATGCGACGCAAAGCCATATTCTGGAAATTTTTTATCTAACTTCTTCATTATTCGATCCCGAGCAACTTTTGCGACGATTGACGCAAGCGAAATTGCAGGAAATTTTTCATCGCCTCTTATAATAGTTCGAAATTTGTACGTTCGTAAGTTTGTAAGTTTCGACAGGGGCAACGCTTTCGCGTGCAGGCCTCCATCGAGTAATACGCTTACTTTGATCGTCGTATCAACTTTTGAACTTATCAACTTCGCAGCTTTGACAAGGGCACGGGTGGCGGCAAGGTTTGCGGCTTCGGAAATATTGATCCGGTCAATTGTTTTTGGATATACGCGCGCAAGCGCGTATTGAATATTCGGCTGCATCTTGATCCATGCGCACCACACCTCGCGCTGTCGCGCGGAAAGTTTTTTTGAATCCCTGAGCGGCAATCCTGTTTCTGCTTTTAACTTTCCACTTTTAGCTTTCCACTGGATTGCCAGCGCACACACCACCACCGGTCCCGCGAGCGGGCCTCTGCCAACTTCATCTATGCCGATTGTGATTTTCATGCGTATGTACAAAATTCTATCACGAGAGTACGGTAAAAGTGATGGCCTTTGACTGTTCCTTCTCAGACCTATTTCGAGGGCACTCCAATGAGCCGCAAGATTGCTCTGTGGGTCGCCTCTGGCCTCTTCGCGTTCGCCTGCATTTTTTTCTTCGGCAAACTGATCGTGACACTCGTGTCCGCAAAGATGGCCGGCATACGCGCCGCGCAAGTTGTGCGGCAGTCAATTGTTGCGCTCGATAAGCAGCACTATGATGATATGAAGCGCATGCGTACGGAGCTGCTCCTTGCAGGGCTTGAAAAGGAGACGGCGCTCCACGCGCTCCGTAATCGCGACTCCGATGCGTATAATAACGCGAAGGATGCCGTCTTCTTTCTTGCGGTGCAGAGCGAACTTCTCGCTGCCGACGGCAAAATCGTGCTTGGCACGTTTCGGCACTCCGCGAGTGGGTCCGCATTTGAAATCAATGGCGTCCCGTACCTTGTGACTTCCGCGCACGCCGTCACGACCGTCAAATTTCCGTTCCCCAACATGCATGTCACCAACGTGTATGCCTATTTCCTTTTGAGCAACGTTTCGGAGGAGCTGGAGACGCTTGGCTATAGCAAAGAGTGCGACATCATGTTGCTCGCGCCCAAAGACAAAGCGCGCGCCCACTATGGGCGCCCCTTGAAGCTCGCTCCGCATACAGCAATCCGTCATGGCATGCGCGTGATGTCGCTTAGCATTCTCGACGTAGGTCGCGCCACGCCGTTTGCAACCTATGGCGAAGTCAATGCCTATGACGTCGCCGTTGATGATCAAAAGTGGCTTCCGCGACTTGTCGTCTCCTCCCCCTACCTCCTCCACGGCTTCAGCGGAGGGCCGCTCGTCTCTGTTGATACTGGCGAAATGGTTGGGGTGAATGGACGAACGCGCTATGACGACGCCGTCCAAATTCCTTTCGCGCTGCCGTCTGAGGCAATTCGAGCACTCCTTCCCCGCCTCGTGAATCCCGGACGCGTGCATCACGGTTCGATTGGGGCCAAGCTTGAAGATGGACCCGACGCGACGACGCTTGCTATTAATGGCGTCGTTGCGAAAGGCCCCGCTGACGGCAAACTGAAAAATGGGGACCTCATCACGATGATTGACGCGACTCCGGTGCAATCGCTTTTTCACGCCGAACTCCGTATCCTTGCTAGCGTACCCGGCGCTACCATGCGCTTTACCGGCACGCGCGATGGGAAACCTTTTGAGGTTGAGCTCACGCTTGCCTCGCTCGATAACGAGTAACCCCCGATGCATTCACGTGCGTTCGGGGGGTTTTTTTCCATAGGTTACAGGGAACAGGTTATAGGTTACAGTAAAAAATATGCCTCCCAGATTCATCCATCTCCACAGCCACTCACATTATTCACTCCTTGATGGGCTCGCAAAAATTGACGATCTTGTTGCGCGCGCAAAAGAATTAAACATGGATGCGGTCGCCTTAACCGACCACGGCAATCTTTATGGCGCTATTGAATTTTATAAAAAAACAAAGGCATCAGGGATTAAGCCCATCCTTGGCGTTGAGGCATATATTGCACCGGGTGACCATCGCGACAAAACTGCGCAAGGCGACGATCGCTACTATCACCTCATTCTCTTAGCTGAAAACGAAACCGGCTGGCGCAACCTCATCAAACTGTGCACCAAAGCTTCGCTCGACGGCTTCTATTATAAGCCGCGTATGGACAAGGCCATGCTCCGCGAACACCATGAGGGCCTCATCGCGCTTTCGGGCTGCTTAACCGGAGAAATCTCCCGCCTCATTACCGCCAATCGTTTTACCGACGCGGTCGCAACTGCACGAGAGTACCAATCGATTTTTGGCGCAAACAATTTTTTTATTGAAATCGGGCACCACCCCGGCATCGTCGAAACCGTGAAGGTTGGCCATGAGCTCCGACGACTCGCCCGCGAAACTGGCATGCCGCTTGTGGCGACGCAAGACTTTCATTATTTAAAAAAAGAGGACGCGGAATTCCACGACATCCTTTTAGCAGTGCAAACTGGAGACGCGGTCAATGCTGCCGATCGCCTCACCTTAAAAGGCGACGATTTTTCAATGCGGAGCGCCGAAGAAATGGCTTCGTTTTTTACCGATGTTCCTGAAGCAATTACCAATACGGCGGCGATCGCCGACCGCTGCAACGTCACAATCAAGCTCGGCGAAATCCAACTCCCGAAATTCCCCGTTCCCGATAACGGCGATGCGAATGCGTATCTTCGAACACTTATTATCGAGCGACGTCCACACCGCTACGCCGAACTCACACCGGCTTTGAATGAACGCATCGAATACGAGCTTGCTGTCGTCGGAAAAATGGGTTTCGCAGATTATTTTTTGATCGTGCAGGACTTCATTAACTGGGCGAAAGAGCGTGGCATTGTGGTGGGGCCAGGAAGAGGCTCGGCCGCCGGCAGCATCGTTTCCTATATTTTGGGCATCACCGACGTTGACCCTATCGCGTACGATCTCCTTTTTGAACGCTTCTTAAACCCCGATCGTATTCAAATGCCCGATATCGACATCGACATCACCGACCGTAGACGCGATGAAGTGTTTGGCTATTTGCAAGAAAAATATGGACTCGATCATGTCGCGCACATCATCACGTTTGGAACCATGGCTGCGCGCGCCGCGGTGCGCGACGTCGGTCGTGCGCTCGGCGTGCCGTATTCGTTTTGCGATAAAATTTCAAAACTTATTCCGTTCAACCAAAATCTTGAGGAGGCGCTCGAAAACGTTGCTGACTTAAAAAAATTATACGACGAAGACGCGACTGCAAAAAAAATTATCGACGCCGCAAAGCATCTCGAAGGCGTTGCGCGACATGCCTCCGTTCATGCATGTGGCACGGTGATTTCCAAGCAACCGCTCACCAATTATTTGCCGCTGCAGCGCGCCCCACAAGATGAGCACGTCATCGTCACGCAATTTGAAATGCATAGCGTGGAAGACTTAGGCCTTTTGAAAATGGACTTGCTCGGACTCAAAAACCTTACCACGATCGAAGACGCCGTGCGGCTTATCAACGAGCTTCATCCCGAAACGCCCTTTGATATAGCGCGCATTCCCATGAACGACTCAGCGACATTTGCCCTTCTTCAAGATGGCAACACAACCGGCGTATTCCAATTGGAATCTTCGGGTATGCGCCGGTACCTCAAAGAACTCAAGCCTACTGGCGTTGAAGATATTGTGGCAATGGTCGCACTCTATCGCCCAGGCCCGATCGAGCTTATCCCGACCTATATCCGCCGCAAGCATGGCCAAGAACCAGTGGAGTATCTCCACCCGAAACTTGCACCAATTTTGGGAACGACCTATGGCGTCGGCGTGTACCAAGAACAAATGATGCGCATTGCCCGCGACTTGGCCGGCTATTCGCTTGCCGAAGCCGACACGCTCCGCAAAGCAATTGGGAAAAAGATCAGAAAATTGCTCGACGAACAACAGGCGAAGCTCGTCGGCGGCATGGTCAAAAACGGGATCCCTCAAAAAACCGCTGAGGCGATCTGGGAACTGTTCCCACCGTTTGCACGCTATGGGTTCAATAGATGTTTAGCCGGAAACACAACGGTCTTCGACCCCGTCACTGGGAAACGACGTACGATCAAAGAAATGCACGAGCAACAAACGCAATCCGCCACCATTCTATCGATGAGCCGTGATATGAAATTTTCTCCACGATCTACTACTCGTGTGCTTTACAACGGCAGAAAGGCGGTGTGGACTATTACAACGCGAAGCGGACGAACGATTACCGCAACGTCCAACCACCCTTTCTTTACTGTGTCGGGCTGGAAGACGCTCGAACATCTTACGCCGGGTACACACATTGCAACGCCGCGCCGACTTCCCGAACCTCAACAGAAAAAATGCGTCGCCCCTTACCGGATCGCTCTTCTCGGTTATCTTTTGGCTGAAGGAAATTTCTGTCATCCGCATGGATTTTATTTCTACTCCTCTCAACAATCTGAAATTGATGATTACATTTCTTCGTTGAAACAATTTGCCAATACGACACCGACCATCAACAACAGCAAGTCGGCAATCGCTGTATACTCCAGACGCACCGACATCCTCCGCCCGTCTGCAGCTGTAACGTGGATCAACGCACTCGGTCTTCGCTATAAAAAAGCAACGGAAAAATTTTTCCCTTCTTTCGTCTTTTCTCTTGGAAACAACGATCTTGCTCTGCTGATCGCTAAAATGTTCCAAGGCGACGGTTGTATTAATCTGAAACGACACGATCCACAAATTTTTTATGCGACTTCTTCTCCGCATATTGCCCGCGACATGCAACATCTACTGTTGCACCTCAACGTCTTATCAACCAGACATACAAAAAAATTTCGCTATCGCGGCGGTATCAAAATAGGCTACACCATCACCATCAACCGCTACGACAATATCCAAAAGTTTTTAAATAGTATCTTGCCACATCTTGTCGGCGCGAAAAAAATTGTCGCAAATAAAATCCTCGCTACACATCCCATCATCAACGGAACGCTAAAAACTAGCGCTGCTCGCGGAAGCTACGACATCATCCCTGTTCCACTCATTTCTCTTGCGCTGCGTAGCGCGCTTCGCGAACGCGCATATACTGCCGCCGGCTTTGCACAATCATTCCATGTTGCGGAACGGTTATTTTATGATGACAAAAATAAAAAGGGCTATCTTCGTGAAACCATCGAAACTATGGCCAGCGCGCTTCAGAACCCTTCGCTTCACGCCCATGCTGAATCTGATATTTATTGGGACGAAATCAAAAGTATTGCGTATGCTGGCGTGGATGATACGTACGATCTGACCGTCGACGAGACGCATAATTTTGTGGCGGATGATATCGTTGTCCATAATTCCCACGCTGTGTGCTATGCGATGACCAGCTACCAGACGGCGTATCTCAAAGCGCACTATCCTGTTGAATTCATGACTGCGCTCTTGAATTGTGATGCCGGAGACATTGATCGACTTGCTGAGCTCATCGCTGAATCGAATAAGTCGGGCACTACCATACTTCCGCCCGACATTAATAAAAGCGCGATGTACTTTGCGCCGGAGGGCCAATCGATTCGTTTTGGCCTTGCGGCAATTAAAAATGTTGGTGAAGCGATTGTCGGAGCAGTGATTGCTGAACGCGATCGCAAAGGACCCTTCACGGATTTTGCGGACTTACTCCTCCGCGTGCAACACAAAGATTTAAACAAAAAATCGATCGAGAGCTTGGCAAAATGTGGCGCGCTCGATAGCCTCGGTTTGGAACGCAACGTCATTCTTGAAAATATCGAAGTGATTGTTAGCTTTGCGAGCGCGCTTCGCAAACAACTTACTGGAAATCAAACTGGATTGTTCGCGACAACGCCGTCGAATCGATCATTAAAATTGAAAGCGGTGCCGAGCGCGCCCATTGCAAGCAAACTTGCGTGGGAAAAAGAATTATTAGGCTTGTATGTCTCTGACCATCCGTTAAATCCCCATCGCGAAAAAATAAAATTAGTCAAAGCGCGCACCATTGCATCCACGCTTCAAGAAAAGTCCGAAATGGTACGCCTTATTACCGCTGGCATGGTGACCAAAGTCCAAAAAATTGTGACAAAGACTGGCAAACCGATGCTCTTTGCGAAGCTCCAAGATTTTGATTCAAGCATTGAGGTGGTGGTGTTTCCGGAAACATTCTCAAAAACGATGGCGTTGTGGAATGAGAATACGGCGGTGCTCCTCACGGGACGCATGTCGTGGAGGGATGGGGAGGGGAAGCTGATCTGTGACAACGGGCAGGCGCTATAATCGCCGCGATTGTATATGCGGCTGTGCAGTCGCGCTCCAACTACTCTACACTGCGCTTGCATATTGAGCTCTCTCAGCCTATGCTTGCCAACACAAGCACTTTCACAACCAGTTGAGGATGCCGCGATGCGTACAACCTCGTTTCTTGTCACATTTGATGAGACGCTCGGCGTGTTCCTTAAGGATTACTCCAAGCGCCATCGGCGTTACATCCTCTGCTTCCGCGTGCCGACCTTTTTTCTTGTGAGGCTACTCCGCCGCCTGAGCGCCATCTCTGCTGACGACGCCGCTTGTTATCGCACATTCCTAAGGGGCAAAATCCGGTTCGCGATCGTCATCCCACTCCGCGTTCGTTCGCGCGCCAACGAAGTGGTGCGCGAATCGCAACCGTGTAGCGCTGTAGACATCTCACTCTGGCACAATGGACGATTGCTTATCCGTCACTAGGAAGGAGATGCGTCATGCTCGAGATTCATCTTGCGTTACTCGCCACTTGGATGATTGTAGCGCTCGTCGTTCAGGGGTGGGTTGTGTACTCTTGCGGAAAAACTGGCGCTACGTTTTTCAAAAGACCAAGCAGCTTGCTTGGCACGATCATTTACTCATCTCTCATACTTGCCTTTTTCCCGCTAATCGCGCCGCCATCCTTCCTGCGACAACTGAGCGCTCTGCAATTCGCCGCCCCATTCGTTCTCGTTTTGTCGTACACGACGACAAGCGCGCTCTTCTGCTTCATGGGCTGGCTTATCGGCTACGCCATACACCGCTTTCGCCTCCATCATTCAGCGCAAGTCTTTAAATGATCTGGATCTCTTTTTAAGGAAACTGTCCATGGATGCACTGCACGCGGAATTACAGCAACTTCTCCGGGATTTCCTCGCGAAAGATCCCGAAGGTATTCGCAAGATTGCAAATGAGTTCTCGGTATCCCGACCCACCGTATCGTGATGGGTACGTGGAGAAAATTTCCCTCATCTTCTAATGTGTCCGTGCATCATCGAGCGCCTTAAGCGCAAACTCTCGGCGGGTTCCTAACAACTCGCCTTTTTTATTCTTTCATTAAAGAATGGTAGTATCTCACGATCGTAGGATACTACGTATTTATTTTGAGCATTTTCGCTGCACGTCATACACATCAATGCAATCCCAGATCAACACTGCTTTGGCGTATATTATACAAGGTGACGCAAGTTCCCCGCTTTTGAAATTGTAAGTATTTCTACTGCCTTCATCAATCCCAGCGCCTTCAAATCCCCTGGCAGCTCCTGAGGAATTTCTACTTTACCGATCCATACACTTTTCTGCAACATCTTAAATCCGAGATGCCCTAATACCGCGCGAAGCCAATCTCGCTTCGACCGTTCTTTTTCGGGAATATCGAAAGCAACAATGACGAGCTGCTTCCCTGCTTTGCGCTCATAATCCAAAATTGACGGCGTTAGTCCGTTTTTAAATTTTTTGGTACGAATTTTCTCAATTTTGTTTTTCCCTTGATCGGTAATTTTCCATTTTCCTCCATATATCTTATCCTTTTTCACCAGTCCGCAACTCTCGAGGTAGCGCAGCATGTTACGAAATCGTTCACACTCCTTCTGCTCTTCCTTTTCCTCGCGTCGCCTAGTTTCTCGTTCACATGCCAGCTTATCTTGCGTATGTGCTATCCAATACGCAGACGCCCCATATCCAGCCCTTGTAAATGCTTCGAAAAATCCGATCATTCCCTCGCCGGCCCCCGCAACCACTTCCAATATTTTTAATAATTTTTCTCCTTTCATATTATATATTCTATAATCTTCTCTCTTTATCCCTCTTATCAATCCATAGTATCATACGATCGTGAGATACTACCATTCTTATTTTTACATCTACTTTTTCCTCTTCGTTGCTTTCCATGCTTCGTTTATTCTCCGTCGCTGCATATTTTAAACGCTTGATCGCGGCAGACACGCCGTCCTCTACCACTTCAGCTTCAATGAAGCGCGTGTGACGCGTAGAATAAAAAAAACCGGAGGGCGCGTATTGCGACCACCGGAGCAGTTTCTCTGCTATAGCTTCGTGCGACCAAATAGAAACAGCGTACTTGCGCTTGTAGCGACATTTCCATTGCTTGTCGATGCGTGCTGCGCAATACGCGCATCAAGGAGACGCCATTTCCCGGAAATCAGCATTTCATTTGCTGTCTTCTCGTCACCAATTGATTTCATCTCAAGCAGCATCTCCCCCGCCGCGAACTCGAAACTCGAACGCCGACCAAGTATGTACGTCGTCCTTGTTCCTTGAAATACCGCGAGGATATCCCATTCATTGCCGCCTAAGAGCTTGTTCAGCGCATCGAGTGAACCTTCGAACTCCTTAATTTCGACGTAATACCAACGACGCTCTGACTGCTCCAGCATATACGTCCTCCTTTTCGTATCACGATTTGCGAGGTGCCTTGTCCCTGCAGTATACTCTGAGGTATGTCTGAAGAACAACTCACACGTATTCGACATTCGCTTGCACATCTTCTCGCCGCATCGGTCATGAAAAAAATTCCGGGTGCCAAGCTTGGCATTGGTCCAGTAATCGAGGATGGATTTTATTATGATTTCAAACTGCCTCGACCACTCATCCCAGAAGATCTGCAAGAGCTCGAAGCATCGATGCGCGCACTCGCGAACGGCCATCATGCGTTCACAAAAAAAATAGTTACTTCGGCGGCGGCGAAAAAATTACTGAAAGGACAACCCTTTAAGCAAGAGCTTGCGGACGAACTCACGAACAACAAAAAGCAAATTAGTTTTTACGCAACTGACGATATTTTTACTGACCTGTGCGCGGGACCGCATGTCGCCGATACTTCCGAAATCGACCCCGATGGATTTAAATTGACTAAAATTGCCGGTGCGTATTGGCGTGGCGATTCGACGCGCGATCAGCTGCAGCGCATTTATGGCGTTGCGTTTGGAAATAAAGCAGAACTCGACGATTACCTTCAGCGCCTTGAAGAAGCGCAGAAACGCGATCACCGCGTATTAGGAGAAAAAATGGGTATCTTTATGTTTTCGGAACATGTTGGTTCTGGATTCCCGCTTTGGCTCCCAAATGGCGAGATAATCAAACATGCGCTCATTGAGTACATGCGCGAAAAAGAACAGAAATATGGATATCAATACGTCTCAACCCCAGTCTTAACTTATGGATCTTTATACGAACGAAGTGGCCACAAACAATTTTATGGCGACAACATGTATCGACTTATTGACCCTGAAGGCAATGAGCTCTTTGTAAAACCGATGAACTGTCCGCATATGCACATGATGTATGAAAAGCTCACGCAGAGCTATCGTGATTTGCCGCTCCGCCTCGCAGAAGCTGGTGGCGTATACCGTTTTGAACTTTCTGGAACGCTCACTGGCCTTATCCGTGTCCGTGGCGCCATCACGCAAAACGATGTTCATCTTTATGTCGCTCCTGCCCAACTTACTGACGAATTCACAAAAGTCTTGCGGCTTTTCCGAGAAGTCTATGCCGAGCTTGGCATCAAAGATTATCGTTTTCAATTATCTCTTCCTGATTTTAAAAAGAATGCAAAAAAATTTGGCGGAGATAAAGCACGTTGGGAATGGGCGGCTGACGAAATCAGTAAAGTAATGAAGGCCAGTGGGCTCCCATATACCGAAGCAACGGGCGAGGCAGCATTTTACGGACCAAAACTCGATGTGCAAATGAAAAACGTCATGGGCAAAGAAGATACAATTGCCACGGCGCAAGTCGATATCCTGATTCCGGGACGCATGGGTCTCGTCTATACCGACGAACAAGGACAAAAACAGCATCCCATTGTCATCCACCATGCAGTGTTGGGCTCCTACGAACGCTTTATCGCCTTCCTACTTGAACAAACCGCAGGCTACTTGCCGCTCTGGCTCGCGCCGGTGCAAGCGATCGTATTACCGATCGGTGCAGAGCAAGAAGAATATGCAAAAACAATACTTGCCTCACTGAAAACCAATGGCGTGCGTGCACAGCTTTCTGCTGATAACCTCACCCTTGGCAAACGCATCCGTGCTGCAGAAATTGCTCGGACCCCGTATATTCTTGTTGTTGGCAACAAAGAGCTAGCTGGGCAAACCGTCAGCGTGCGCCACGGCAAACGTGGCGACCTTGGAGTCATGCCCGTCGATGAATTGGTAAAAAAACTCGCGACATCCATTCGAGAACGTCGCGAGGATTAGCCAAGCCGTACCTTGCCTTCTTCCTTTGGACTGTCGCGCTCGAGCACGACCTTAAACATCGTGTGATCGCTCTCGCTCACGCGAACGCGCACACTCGATACCCACATTGTATCGCCCACGCCCTTCGTGTCGAATTCAAACTCGACTTTTACGATCCCAGGCTTGCAATATACCCACCCTTTGCCGCTCCATACGACGCGCGCGGTCGACGCCTCGTCGTTTTCAAGGTGCCACCACTTCACCACGCGCACGCCAAAAAGTTTCATCGTCTTACCGCGCGCTGGAGCTTTGCGATGCTTGTAGTGCTCAATCATGCCTGCAAGCATGCCATCTTTTTTCGCCGCCCCACCAACGAGCACTGCGGAATGGAGCTCTCCTTGCGCGGCGCCTTTTTTTTCGTAGAATAGACCACGCGTTTCTCCCGGAATGAGCTCCCAGAGTTCCTTATTTTCAAATTCCGGCACCGTGAATTTCATGGCTTACCCTCCTTCTGTACTCTACGTTGTCCTACTTACTCCAATTATCTGCAGGGTTTGTTACGAAAGTCAATCGATGCGGATTATTACAACACAAATTTATTAAAAAGCTCCTGGAGCTTTTGCGGATTGCCACGACCACGGAGTGCTGCCATCGCCTTACCAACTAAAAATTGAATTGCTCCTCCTTTTCCTTTTTTAATGTCCTCGATTGCTTTCGGATGTTCGGCGATAATTTTTTTCACCACCTCTTCCAACGTAACGTCATCTGAAATCTGCGCGAACCCTTCTTTCGCGAGGAGTTCTTTCGGATCTGCGCCAGTCACCTCCATTGCTCTCAACATATCCTTTGCGGAACGGCTAGAAATTTTCCCCTCTACAATTAATACGATGAGGTCGGCAAAGTTTTCAGGCGTAATTTTGGTCGCGCCTATTTCTTTTTTGATCGACGTGAGTAGTCCGCGTAAATCGGAGAGGAGATAATTGACTGCGAGCCGCTGTGCTTCTATTTTTTTTGCACCTGCTTTTTCGCCGAGCTCGGATATTGTTTCTTCGAAATATTTCGCCCACGCGCGATCATCCACCAAACTCGCGGCGTCGGTTGCGTTGCAGCCATATTCCTTGATGAATCGTTCACGCTTTGCGTTGGGAAGCTCGGGGAGGTGACGCTTCATATCTGCAATATCAAACGCTTCGTGGAGTACAAGTGGTGGCAAATCTGGCTCTCTGAAATAGCGATAGTCATGCGCCTCTTCTTTGCTCCGCTGCGACACCGTGATCTGTTTGACGTCGTCCCACCCGCGCGTTTCCTGGATGATCTTTTTTCCTGCTTCTATTGCTTCCTCTTGACGCTGC
>CAYICF010000006.1:0-744 GCA_964361805.1 uncultured Candidatus Saccharibacteria bacterium | reverse complement strand
CTGCGCCTCATATCGAATCGCGCTCGCAACAGCAGCGAATGAATTCAAATTTTTCACCTCAACCTTTGTTCCCAGTGGATCATTTGCTGATTTCCGTACTGAGATGTTCGCCTCCACGCGCATTTGACCATGCTCCATGTCCGCATCTGACGCTCCAAGATATCGCAATATGCGCTGCAACTCTCGCGCAAACTCGACCGCGTCTTCGACGGTCGTGATGTCCGGCTCGGTCACGAGCTCCATGAGCGGCAAACTGGCGCGGTTGTAGTCAACCAAAGAGGTTCGAGGTTCGAGGTTCGAGGTTCGATCGTTTCGTTCATCATGCAACAAACGGCCGGCGTCTTCTTCGAGATGAATACGGTTGATGCGAATACCGTTTAACATGCCGCCGGAAACAATCGGCTCGTCATATTGCGAAATCTGATACCCCTTTGGAAGATCGGGGTAAAAATAATTTTTGCGATCGAATTTCGTATGGTTCGCGATCTTTCCATTGACCGCCAAACCGATCATGATCATCAATTCAACGGCGCGGCGATTTATTGTCGGCAATGTGCCAGGGTGCCCGGTGCAAATTGGACAAATCGCAGTATTTGCCTTTTGCTCTCCGCGATCGTGTAAAGACCCACAAAACATTTTTGTTGCGGTTTTAAGTTCGGCGTGAATTTCGAGACCGACAGTTAAGAGATGCATGAAAAGTGAAAAGTGAAAAGTGAAAAGTTTTTGTTCATATTATTTTAACAG
>CAYICF010000005.1:10499-19453 GCA_964361805.1 uncultured Candidatus Saccharibacteria bacterium | reverse complement strand
TGTATAGCACGCGCATCACTTTGCCACCTTTTTATTTTAATGTTTTAATAATGGTATGAAATTTCAATATACCGCAATTCAAAATGACGGACGGCGCACACGCGGGGAGCTTGATGTGCCTTCCGAAAAGCAAGTGCTTGAATTTATTGCCAACAAGGGATGGAAGCCAATTACGGTTACGCCGGTGTCGTTTTTTGATTTTTTGCGCAACGCATCAATTTTTGGTGGATCTATTTCCCTTTTGGATCAAATGTTTCTTGTGCGGTATCTTGCGCTCATGCTTCGTGTTGGCGCGAATCTTTCTCAGGTGATCGACGTACTTATTGCTGATTTTGCAAAACCCGAGATTAAAGCATTCCTCGTCGAGGTGCGTGATTCATTGGAGAGCGGAGCACCACTCTATGTCAGTTTTGCAAAGTATCCCCAATTTTTCTCTCCAGTTTTTGTCAATCTCGTGAAAGCCGGCGAACGTTCTGGTAATCTTGATGCCGTGTTTGAGCAGCTCGCGGCAAATCTCGGTCGCGAACGTGAATTTCGTGGTCGTATCGTTTCTGCGCTTGTTTACCCATTTTTTCTACTTGCGGTTGCATCGCTCGTATTGATTTTTCTTGTGATTTTTGCCATTCCGCGACTTGCTGGATTTTTTTCAAGCACCAATGTGACGCCACCGTTTTTCTCCCGCGTTGTTTTTACTGTCGGTGCTTTTTTGAATACGCATTTTATCCTTTTTTCTGTTTTCGGAATCTTGTCGTGCGGCGCGCTTTTTTACTTTTTCCGTTTTACTCGTTTCGGGCGTCTCACACTGCTTCGTTTTTTTGCCGCTCTCCCTATTATTTCTTCCTTGTATCAGAAAATTTCTTTGCAACAGTTTGCATTGACCCTTTCGTCGCTCATGAAAGCGGGGCTTCCTATTTTGGAATCGTTAAATATTACCGCGGACGTGGTAACATATCCCGGGATGACTGAAGCGATCCGTCGCGTTGCGACCGAAGGAGTTGCGCGTGGCGCAAGCCTGGGCGCTTCATTTCGAAAAGAGCCTGTATTTCCCATGATGGTGACGAGTTTAATTTCTATTTCCGAAAAATCAGGCCACATCGAAGACGTACTCGGGACATTTGCTCAATTTTATGAGTCTGAAGTTGATATCGCGATGAAGCGGTCGGTTTCTTTTTTGGAGCCGATGATGTTGCTTATTATTGGTGGACTTGTTGGTGGCATTGCGTTGGCGGTGATATTACCAATCTACCAACTCGTGGGACAGTTTTAGCAAGCATTGATGCAAATGGCGTATTTAGTTGTCGCACCAAAACCCCTGTCGCAAATTCTTCCCGCCGCGATTCGAAACAATTGCTCGCGGGACAAGGAGCGACGACGCGCGGCGTACCCACTGCGGTACGCTAAGGAGGAGCGACGCAGTATCCGTGCGCAATTGATCGAATCCCTCCGGGTTTCCGTCCCGTTCGTTCAGCGCGGTGTTGCTCCTCGTCGACGTAGTGCTACGACTACGACTTTCTCGTCGCGCCTTGCGCTGAACGAACGGGACGAGAAACGCGACGTGGAAGAATTTGCGACAGGGGTTTTAAAAACCTCGCTCGATGTACTAATAAGTACACCTCGCTCCGTTTTGTTTGTGCTCCTAGAACTCCGCTCATTTTTATCAATGCTTTAAATTTTATGCAAAAACGACATTCCCCACCTTCCACTTTTCACCTTCCACTTTTCACTGTACGCGGATACACATTACTTGAACTTCTGGTTGTCATCGGTGTTGTCGCGATTCTTTCGGGCACGGCATTTTTAAATTTGATTGGCTATGAGGCGCGACGCGACCTTGAATCTACTTCCAAGCGTGTTGCTGCGTTGTTTTATGATGCGCGTGCACGTTCGATGACGCAGGAGAGCGGCGGCGCGTGGGGAGTTTTGGTTCGTGCAGCTGCCCCTTTTCAATTTCAGCTTGTCCAGCGCGCCGGTAGCAGCGGTTGTACCCTCACTGGTATTCCGTCGAGCGCCGTTGTACTCAACGCGCGTTTTACTCTGTCTCCTCTGTCTCCCACTGGCTATACTACCAGCATTTGCTTCGAGCCGTTGACTGGCTTTTTAACAGCGTCGGCCACGCCTGAACCTGTTATAATTACTATAGATCTTGCTTCGGGCGGAGGAACTCCTGCCTTGATTCGGATCTATAATAATGGGCGAATTGAATAACAAAATAGTAGAAAGTAGAAAGTTAAAAGTTAAAAGTGGATTTCAAAGCGGGCAATCGCTTATCGAGCTTCTTATCGCTATTGGTGTTGCGGGAATTTTTATTACCGGCGCAATGCTTTCTGTTGATGTGGCGCTTCGTTCTACTGCGCAAAATAAGCAAGTGCAGCCAGCTTCGTTCTTAGCGCAGGAACTTATGGATGCCGTTGTGGTTGCGGCACGCACAAATTGGCAACAAAATATTGCGGCGCCAACATTAGGAAATCCATATTTTATCAGCGTTGGTGTCTCTACTGCGGGGAAGGAGGCATCTTCTCCGTTGAATGGCGTGACGTATCAGCGTTTTTTTACGATTTCGGACGCGAGTCCCGTTGATGCATCCAAGAAACTTATTATGGTTACTGTCGAGTGGCCAGCGGCGAGTCCGACGAACAATATAACGCTTGCCCGATATGTGACACGAAATCAAAATGCAGTGTTTCGACAAACGGACTGGTCTGGGGGTGGAGGACAGTCGGGAATATTTGCTGATGCGACAAAATTTGATGTGCAGTCTCCCTCTGGCGGCATGCATACGAGCGAGGGAGGGTCGATATATCTTGAAGGGTTTAGCGCGCCATAAATATGGAATATAGCCAAAAGTGGAAAGTGAACAGTGGGCGGATTAATAAACGTTCTACGTTCTACTTTTTACGTTCTACTTTTTACGTTCTACTTTTTACGTTCTACTTTCTATTTTTTGCGCTCGCAACGACTTTTGGCGCGAATATGGATGCAACGGATCATTGGGCGTGGAATGATCTGACTAGCTGGATTGATCTTGCTGGCGTGACGGTTGCTGATGCTACGATTATTGGTACTGCTGACTCTGGTATCGGGAAGTTTTATTTGAATTCCGGGAGTTATCCTGGCGCCTTGCCACCCGGTGTTTCTTGGAGTGTCAGTAATGATGGCGTTGGTAATCTTTCCGGTTTCGCTTGGAACGATGCTATTGGTTGGATTAGTTTTTGGTGTGGCAACGGCGGCGCATCTTGTGCGGCATCGAATTATCGTGTGACGATTGATGGATCGGATGGTAATTTTACCGGCTACGGTTGGAACGATATTGTCGGTTGGATTAGTTTTTGGTGTGGCAACGGCGGTGGTTCGTGCAGCGTGCCGGCTATTTCTTATCGTGCGAGAACGGCGTGGCGTGTTTCTCCTCCCGTTACAGGCACTCTTGATTCGAGCGTGTTTGATGCCGGCAGTACGACGATATTGAACTCTGTTCTTTGGCAAGGAAATTTGAATGGGGGAACCGTTCGGTTTCAAATAGCTTCATCGAACGCCGTCACTGGACCGTGGAGTTTTGTTGGTCCCAATAATAATCCAGCTGTATTGTACAGCGATCTTCCAGGAAAAACGATTCCTTTGACCAGCGAACACGCCGGCAAGCGATATGCTCGTTATCGCGTTTCTCTTACTTCTGCCGCGGGGAAGAGCCCCCGCATCCACGATGTGATTATTAATTGGAGCCGATAGGCAGAACATGAAAAATACTTTCCACTTTCCACTTTCCACTTTCCACTCCCACGGAGTGGTCGCACTAGTGACCGTACTTTTGCTCGGCGCGGTATTAACCGAAATCGCCTTAGCAGGAATCTTTGTGGTTTATGTCCTTAATAATTCGAGTTTTGGCCTACGGCTTTCCAGCGATGCGCTTGCGGCGTCCCAGAGTGGCATCGATGATGCGCTTTTGAACTTGCTGCGCGATAAGGATTTTGCTTATAGTTCATCGCCATTCGTACTTATCCTTTCCTCTCGCGCGAGCGCTGACATCACACTTGTGAATTCACCTTGTGGTGCTTTGCTGACGCCGAAACAAGCAACGATCACAAGTCTTGGTAGGGCGGGTCTACAGCGACGACAATTAGAGGCGACGGTCGCTGTAGACTGCGCGACAGGCGAAGTGCGTGTTGCTTTGATTAAAGAAATATCCGCATCATAACTTTTTCTATTTTGCATCTATGAATGTTCGATCCTTTTTTCATCATATTGGCGCCTTTATTCATTCGCCTCTTCCGATTGGTGGCCTGGAAATCAGCGATGCTTTTTTGCGTTATGTTGCTCTTGATGGTGACCGTGCGCTTCCATTGACCGTGCGACTCCCTCCAGGAGTTCTTGATAATGGCATGATTATACAACGCGATGTTTTCGCTGTTGCGCTCGGCGAGTTATCTCAACAGCTTCTGAGATTTGAAAAATCTCAGAATGTTGTGGTCACTCTTGCTTCGAGTCATGTATATACTCAAGTGATTCGTGTGCCCGTTGTTGCTGAAGCTCAATACGACGCTACGCTTGACGTTGCGCTGCGGGCAAATTCTCCTTTGGATATTGCTTCGGCGTATTATGATGCTGAACCTCTCGGATTTGGCGTGAGCAACGAGCAAGAATTTCTCGCAGCATACGTCGATCGACGGTTGATTGATCCTTTGTGTGACTTTTTGGCAGAGATTGGATTTACTGTTGTTGCTATTGAGTTCCCCGCGCTTTCGCTTACTCGCGCTGTTGCGATGTTTGGCCGTGGGGTTGATCTTCAACAACCCGCGTTGCTTATTTCTGTTGTTCCTGATGGAGCTGATTTCATCGTGATGCGTAACGGACGATTGCTTTTTCATTATTGGCAATCATTTCGCGAGCTTACCGAGTCGGGATCAGAGCGTGCCATTACTGTTCTTGCGTTTCAGTCTTTGGTTTCGAATACGATTGGGCGTACGTTAAATTTTTATACTTCTCAATGGGGAGGATCAGTCCGTGACGCCATTCTTTTTCGTCACAACCTTCTTTCGGCGCTCCGTCCTGTTCTCGAGGGCTTCGGTCTTCGGCCGTCTGTTCTTTCGACGTCACGATTTGACGACGTTTTGCGCACGGCTCCTTTTGCGTTTGGCGCAGCGTTGCGCGGGGGTATTTCTCGACGCGATGATGTCTTTCTCAGTATTGCCCCTGTTGGCACCGAGGTTGGATTTTTTCGTGCTCAATTTTGGCATTTTATATCACTGTGGCGTTTCGCGTTTGCCGTCGCGACCGTTGGCGTCTTGCTGCTATTCCTAGTCACCGACGTCTTCCTCGCACAGCAACAACCCCGCTATTCGTTGCCCGCTATCTCCCCGAGTGAAGAAATCGCATTTCGCGATGCGCAATTACTGCGCGATCAAGCAATTGCATTCAATCGCTCCGTTGATTTTGTTGGCGCTGCGTTTGCTGAGCGCGGCGCATTCTCCGTTCTACTTACTGAATTTCGTCGTCTTTCTGGCAATGCAATTGCTCTTCGGCGTATTACGTTTCAGGCCCGCGATCGAAGCGTTGCTCTTACCGGATATGCTGCATCGGGTTTTGCCGCAATCGATTTTAAAACAACTCTTGCGAAACAGTCGCGGTTTGAACATGTCGCATTGCCGTTTGCGCGTATTATTCCAGAGGATTCCGGAGTTTCGTTTCAATTGACATTGCAGCTTGTCGAAACACCCCCTCGAGCGTCTTAAGATTTATTTTGGGAATATTTTGTAGTACGAATTCACTTGCTTTTTTGCGCGCGGAAGTTTTTGTTTCTGTCCGAATACCAATGCGGAGCCGGTAGAATTTTTTTGTGCCTATTTGGTCGATGATATGTTGCACCCCCTTATGTCCCGCAGCGCCGCGATCGAATGAAATTTTATATTGTCCGAGCACAATGTCGCTATCGTCGTGAACGACGAGCAATTGTTCCGGTAATTGTTTGAATTCGCGAAGCATTTTTTGCACTTTCGCTCCAGATTCGTTCATGAATCCCGTTGTTTTGAGGCAATTGATTTGCGGTTTTTGTTGTTGCGTATTTAGCCAGTCGATCATTAAAAATCCCACATTGTGATAGGTGTTTTTGTATTGCGGGTTGTTGTTCCCGAGGCCAATAATGATTGCGATCATATGTTGAGTATGTATTATCTACAGCTTATCGTGTGCTATCGAATTTGCAATGCCACGCACATCGTAGATATACTATATCTATAATTATGCGTCAGTTTTTATTGTCGTTGCGCGAAGTACTTGAAGTCATCCTTATTTCTTTTTTTGTCGTGTATTTGGTTCGTAGTTTTTTAGTACAACCATTTCTTGTTTCTGGTGCAAGCATGGAGCCAAATTTTGCAAGCGGGAATTATTTAATCATTGACGAATTGACGTATCGTTTTCGCGATCCGTTACGCGGAGAGGTTATCGTTTTTCGTTATCCTGGCGACCATAAAATTTTTTATATTAAGCGCATTATTGGACTTCCGGGGGAGCGCGTTGTGATTGCGCGCGGCACAATAACTGTTTATAATCAAGCATATCCAGATGGCATGCTTCTTGCCGAGTCGTATCTTCCTCCTGGGATTGATACTGCCGGCACTAACGATGTGACGTTGGCCGGCAACGAATATTTTGTGCTCGGCGACAATCGATATTTTAGCTTCGATTCGCGTTCGTGGGGAACGCTTGCGCGTGCGGCAATTACCGGCGTCGCGCGCATTCGTTTGTATCCTGTTACTGAGATTGAATTATTTCGCACTCCTCAATATGCACCGGCTTCTTAAATGATCTCGTTTCTTCTCATCCATGACACAAAAAAAAGAAAAATCTTCGTCGCAAGCATCACCATCCACATTTCAGTCTCCAAAGGGCATGCACGATATTTTGCCTCAAGAACAGTATTCATGGAACCTTGTCCGTGATGCGGTGCGTCGTATTGCCGATCAATATCATTTTGCTCGTATTGATACTACGCTGCTTGAGGACGCACGTTTGTTTGAGGCTTCGCTCGGGGCTTCGAGCGATGTTGTTGAGCGACAGATGTTTGCGTTGCGCACAAAAGGCGATGATGGTCTCGTGCTTCGTCCCGAAGGAACTGCATCTGTTGCGCGCGCATATATTCAACACGGATTGAGTCAACTCCCGAAGCCGTTGCGTCTTTATTATATTGGCCCGATGTTTCGTTACGAGCAGCCCCAAGCGGGTCGTTTTCGTCAATTTCATCAAGCGGGCTTTGAGATTCTCGGCGGCGGCGACGACCCAATATATGACGTACAAGCAATTCTTGTGGCATATCGTTTGCTGGAATCATTGCGACTGACGAAATTGCTCGTGAAGTTGAATTCGATTGGTTGCAAAACGTGTCGACTGATGTATCGCAAAAAGCTTGTCGATTTTTACAAGAATCGAAATTCTAAAACAGCAACTATTTGCAAAGACTGCGAGCGACGATTAGCCGTGAATCCGCTCCGGCTTTTGGATTGCAAGCAGCCAGCGTGTATTGAAATTCGAAAAGATGCTCCGATTAGTCTTAATAGTATCTGCGCGTACTGTAAGGCGCATTTTAAATGTGTGCTCGAGTACCTTGATGAGCTGCAGCTTCCGTATACGCTTGATCATTATTTGGTGCGCGGTTTGGATTATTATAATCGGACCGTCTTCGAGATTTTCCCTTATCGCGAAGAGTCCAGCAACCCCGAAGAGTCTATTCTCGATATCGCGCTTGCCGGCGGTGGTCGGTATGATTACCTTATTCCCTTGCTTGGCGGAAGAGAAACGTCTGCGGTGGGTGTTGCTATCGGGATCGAGCGTTTAGTTGATGTGACGAAAGCGTTTGGTTTTCCGTTTCAGCAACAGCTGCCGTCCCCCGTGTTTCTTATTCATATCGGTGATCTCGCTAAAAAGAAAAGTTTGAGTATTATCGAAGCGATTCGTCGCGAGAATATTGAGATTGCTGAGTCGCTTGGTAAAGAATCGCTCAAGGCGCAGCTGCATGTTGCCGACAAATCCCATGCTGCTTACGCGTTGATTTTCGGACAAAAAGAAGCGCTTGAAGAAGCGATTATTATTCGTGATTTGCAGACGGGTGCTCAGGAGACCGTGCTTCTGACGCATTTAGTGCATGAGTTAAAGCGTCGTCTTAAGTAGAGGATTGATGAAAATGGTGTATCTCGTTGTCGCGCTGCGCAAAATTTCACTTACTGTACCACCGTGGGTACAGCGCGTTTAATTTTGCTTGCGCTCCTAGAGCTCCATCCATTTTCATCAATCCTTTCATCGATGAGCTGTTTATTTTGCAGTATCGCACAACATAATATTCCTTCTGAGATTGTCTATGAAGATGATGCGACCTTGGCG
The DNA here is from genome assembly GCA_964361805.1 of uncultured Candidatus Saccharibacteria bacterium. Taxonomy (GTDB): domain Bacteria; phylum Patescibacteriota; class Minisyncoccia; order UBA6257; family JAUSGH01; genus CAYICF01. The sequence continues at coordinate 11,089 of CAYICF010000005.1, read as the reverse complement.
TTTCTTGATATTCAACCTCGTTCGTTGGGACATACGGTTGTCGTTTCTAAAACGCACGCTGAAACAATCATTGATCTACCTATCGCTTCTCTTGCGCCACTCTTTTTGACTTTACAACGCGTGACTGGTATGCTGAGTCGAGCATTGCATCCTGCGGGTTTTACGATCGGCATCAATCAAGGATTAGTGAGTGGACAAACGGTACCTCATCTCCACGTTCATATTATCCCTCGATTTACCGGCGATGGCGGCGGTTCGATCCATAGCGTTGTCAATCAACCACCGAACGAAGCGATTGCGATGACGGCAGTGAAGATAATTCAAAAATCAAAAATCAAAGATTAAAATGACAGATCAAAATAAAAAGTTTATTCCGAATTTATTTTTAAATTTCAATTTGTCATTTTGCATTTTGCATTTTGCATTTTAATTTTCCCATGATCCAAATCTCACGCAAAGAAGGCGAGTCAGCGAGTTCGTTGATTTATCGTTTCACAAAAAAAGTGCAACAATCCGGCGTGCTTCGTGAAGCAAAGAAGCGTCGTTTTTTTGCGCGCACAGAAAGTAAACTGAAGCGCAAGCGTTCCGCG
>CAYICF010000005.1:0-10399 GCA_964361805.1 uncultured Candidatus Saccharibacteria bacterium | reverse complement strand
GATACAATTTTAGCTGATATCAAGACGGCAATGAAGTCGCGCGACACATTGACGCTTGGTGTGTTGCGTATGGTTTCTGCGTCGGCAAAAAATAAAGAGATTGAATTAAAACATGCGTTGACCGACGCCGAAGTGTTTGAAGTTTTGCGTAAAGAGGCAAAAAAACGCAAAGAATCGATTGCTTCGTTTACCGCTGGTCATCGCCCCGAGCTTGCAGCGCAGGAAGCCCGAGAGCTTGTCGTGCTTGAGGCGTATCTTCCCGCGATGATGAGCGAGGCCGAGGTCGCGACTATCGTCGCGCGCGTCGTTGCCGCATCTTCGACGAAAGAATTCGGTCCATTAATGAAAGCGGCAATGGCGGAAATTGCCGGACGGGCGGAGGCGGGTACGGTGAGTAAAATTTTAAAATCTGTACTCTAAATGGTTGTGCTCGGTGGCAGCGGTGGATCTAAAAAAATTCGGCAACGTATCGCTACTGTGCTCACGCGCGTTGCGCCAACGGTTGTTGCCGGAGATATTGTAGTTGATGTGTTTATTGTTGGTGGCAAAATGCATCAATATACGGTGCATTCTTACGAGTGGCCCATTGGTTTCCCGAAGCCCGACATTGCCGCGCGACCAATTGGAGAAATATATTTGAACCCTGATTATATTCAAGCGCACGATCAAAATTTTGATTATTTACTTATCCACGGATTTTTGCATTGTTTGGGATATGATCATGTGCGTGAAAATGATAGAATGAAAATGGAAAAGCGCGAGGAAGAGCTCGCACTTTTGTTGTCATAGTTTTTTGTTTATGCCATCTCCTATTGTTGGTTTGGATATCGGATCGCAAACGATTCGCGTTGCACTTGGTACACCGCAATCACGCGGTCGTTTTGCGTTGACTAACGCGCTTCGTTTCCCATCAGAGGGTTTGCGTAAAGGTATGGTGGACGATGTATCGGCGCTTACACGCTCTCTTTCGAGTGTTTTTTCTGAGCTCAAACAGATTTCTCCTCACGGCGTAAAGAATTTATTTGTGAGCGTTGGGTCTCCCAATGTGCGCGTGCAAGCATCGCGTGGCATCGTGGCGGTTTCGCGCGCTGACCTCGAAATTTATAAGGAAGATATCTCGCGCGCGATTGAAGCATCGGAGGCAGTGAAGCTTGCCTCAAACCGTATGGTGCTTCATACGTTGACCGACGAATTTGCTGTTGACGACATTGGGGACATTAAAGATCCTTTAGGCATGGTCGGTAATCGGCTTGAGGCACGCAGTTTGATCATCGATGCATTTGCTCCAGCGATTAAAAATTTAATTCGCGCAGTCGAGGTTGCTGGCGGAAGTATTGCCGGATTAATTTTTAACCCATTATCGTCTGCGCGGGCGGTACTTACGAAGAATCAGCGCGACCTCGGCGTTTGTCTCATTGATATTGGCTTTTGCACGACAACGTTTGCGGTGTATCAAGAAGGAAAGTTGCTCCATGCTGGGAGTTTTCCGTTTGGCTCGGGCCATGTGACGAACGATTTGGCGATTGGTCTTAAAACATCGATCGATGCTGCTGAGCGTGTGAAGTTTGCCTTTGGCGCGGCACTTGCTAAAGATGTTCCGATACGCGAGAACGTTGAACTGGTCAAATTTGATTCTGGCGCCCGCGGCGGAGCCTCGCGTCGATTTATCGCCGAAATAGTAGAAGTGCGTTTGGCAGAAATTTTTGAATTTATCCATCACGACCTTCGTAACATTGGTCGCGGAGGGCAACTTCCTGGAGGCATTGTCTTGACTGGTGCCGGTGCAAAATTGCCCGGGATTGTCGATTTAGCGAAACAGGAATTTCGTCTTCCTGCGCGCGTTGGCGTTCCTGAGCTCTCATCTTTTTCTATTGATAATCCTGAACTTGTAACGACGCTTGACGACCCTGAATATGCGTGTGCGCTCGGCCTACTTTTGTGGGGTGAAGATAAACAGTCTGCTGAGGCGCGGCCTGCGTTGTTCGACGTTTCGGGGTGGGCAAAGCGAATGATGAATTATTTTATGCCGTAGCAGTAAAATTTGTATATTTTTTTAAACTATGGCATTATGGTATCGGTTGTAGTTCCCGGTCTTCGCCCCTGAAGTGCGTTACTTGGAGGAGTTTGCGATGGCTGGTCAGCTTTTGAGTTCGTCACATTGTTTCGCGGTGCCAACGCTGATTGCGCGTAGGCTCAGACTAAACCTTCCTGGTGTCGTCTCAAAGAAAAGGGTAGCGACAATTTGCGGCGGGTTTGAGATTCTTGCGGAGGTTTTCGTTTGCAACGGCAATAAATGTTTCAAGAAGGTCGTCGCCTTGTTACTCAAACATGCGCGACAGTCTGGACTTGCGCTTGACAGCGAGTTTACGCAGGTCGATGGCGTGTCGACACTATTGTTCTATGTAAAAGCGCCCACTGTTGAAGCGCGAAATTTGACCAAAGGAAATCCAGACTCCACGACGTCTCTCTTGCAAGAGATGTTCGTAGGGTTGGATATGCGCTCTGTCCTCAGATGGGCGCAATATTCCGGCTTTCGCGTTGTTTATTGTTACAACGATCTTGAGGAGGTGACGCAGCCGCCGTTTCTAGAGACCCCGGGGACGATTTATGTTTTCGCTTATGCTCGTCCGCCGGGATTATCTAAGATGGATTTAGGGGTGAGCGAGCTTTTTAGGATGAAGGTGTGGGCAAAAGGGGAGACGAGGATGGTGGAGGATCCTATTAATGGTCGCGGTCGCGTGATTGAAGAAGACGGAATTCCGATTTGGCAGGTGCTTGGTTCGAATTACTACCAGTTGTGTTTGACGCATAGTCCGTTACACAACGTACTCAATCGAGAAGCAATTTTTCGTAAGCTGCTCGATCGGTTGTATCTCGATCTTGTGCAGGGCGGCGGTCGTAGGGCAAAAAAAACCTTACCGCTGACCGCAGCCGAGTTCGTGACGTTCGCGGAAGGCGCAGTCGACAACACCGTGCACGATCTTCGCGAGCAACTTGAAAAAATGGAAGCTGAAGCGCAGCGCATTCAAGAGCAGTTGTTCGAGAAATTGCGTGAGCGGCAAGATTGTGTTGTGCGCATTAAGGCGATGGCGGAGTCGTCTTTCGTTCAAGAGCTCAAGAAAGGACTTCCTCACGCGTTTAAGGAAATTCGGTCGATTGAAGGGGTGCGCGACGTTGCTGTTGTGGATGATGGTTTGCACCTGTACACTGAATCGATCGTACTTGAGGACGACGACTGCAAACGGAACTTGGGCCCGTTCACGGTGCGTCTTGACTCGAGGGGGCACGTGGAGGTGTGGAGTGAGGCGCCGCGCCATCCAAAAGGGCACCATCATCCGCACATTAGTCGTGTCGATCTTGCGTGCTTTGGCAACGTTTCTGTTGCACTCGGGAAGTACATGAGCATGCATGATTGGTCTAATGCCGCTCGTCTCGCGATGAGTTGGCTGCGAAGCTACTCCAAGGAGACGACGTTGTATCCACTCGAGGAGTGGCCGACGAAGCAAAAGAAAGGAGGAAGGTCGTGAGGAAGATCGCGAAGAAAGCGGCGTTGAATTTTTCCGCGCAGCATAATCTATTTGATCCGAACGCGGTACAGCCGGTGGTGCTCATTGGCGCAGGAGCAGTGGGTAGCCACGTTGGCGTGGCGCTTTCGAAGCTCGGCGTCAAGAAGCTGAAGGTGATCGATCGCGATTCAGTCGAATCGCATAACGCTTCGATGTCGGCGTATCGGCCGTGCGACCTTGCGCGACCGAAGGTGGAAGCGCTTCGCGAAATCGTGGAACAGTGTTCTGGGGTGACGATCGAGGTGTGCGCGAGCAACTATAACGGTGGGCCGCTCTGCGGTTCCGTGGTTTGTTGTGTCGACACCATGGAGGCGCGACAATTGGTGTGGAAGAACGTCAAGATGAATGCTGCGGTGGACATCTTGATCGACACGCGAGTGGCGGAGAAACTCGTTTGGGTGTTTGCGATTGACCCAAAGGACCCGGACGACATCGCCTACTACGAGCACCATCTTCGGTATTCGAGTAAGCAGGCTGCGCATCCGGTGTGTGGTAAGCACGGCATCATCACGGTTTCGATGATTGCCGCCGCACGAGCGTGCGATCTCTTGACAACGTGGTGGGCAACCGGTAGAAAGGAGAGACACCATAAGGAGCTTGTTGGTTGTTCGGATTCTTTGTAAACAACAGAAGGAGTTTCCAATGGCGAAGTCGAAGAAGTCGAAGAAGCTTGAAATTGAGGTTCAGGTCGTGCCCAACGATGGGCAGACCGAGAAGAAGAAGGTCAAGGTCGCTGCGACTGGTGCGTCGGTCGCCGAAATCCTCAAGGCCGCTGGTCTTGATGCGAAGGACAGGGACCTGAAGGTTAACGGTGAGCCCGCTGAGCTCACGAGGCACGTCGGCCCGAAGGATGTGCTCAAGGCTCAGGAACGCGGCAAGCCGGTCGTCGCGATGTCCGAGCGGCCGCGCGGTTCGTAGCTTCGCGATCCGCGTTTCTCAATTTGATTCGCCCGCGTTCGCCAACCGAAAGGAAGGTGGCGCGGGTATTTTTTATTTTGATTTGCGTCTTTGGCAGGAGGGTCGTACTATAGGGATACAAGCTTTTTATATGAAGAAACGTCGACAGTCGCGTGAATCAGAGCCTTCTCCCACAAAATCAAATAAAAAAGACGCGAAGCAAAGCTACGCGGCGAATATTAAGGTTGTTGGTGTTGGTGGCGGCGGGTGTAATGCCGTGTCGCGGATGCGCGAAAGCGGATTGCTTCGCGGCGTTGATTTTGTTGCAATCAATACCGACGCACAAGATTTGGATTTTTGCAGCGCACGAAAGAAAATTTATATTGGAAAAAATTTGACGCGGGGATTGGGTACGGGTATGAATCCAGAATTGGGTCGGCAAGCCGCCGAAGAAAACCGCTCGGAAATTATTGAAGCCCTGAAAGGCGCAGATTTGATTTTCGTCGCTGCGGGCTTGGGTGGCGGTACCGGTTCTGGTGCGTCGCCGGTTGTTGCCGAGGCGGCGCGCGAAATTGGCGCATTGACCGTTGCGATTGTCACTAAGCCGTTTTCGTTTGAGGGCGCGCAACGTGCGCGTATTGCGGGGGAGGCACTTACTAAACTGAAAGAAAAAGTGGATACATTTATTGTGGTGCCGAACGATCGCGTGTTTAGCGTGATTGCAAAAGACACGCCGATTTTAAAAGCGTTTGATGTGATTGACGATGTGTTGCGATCTGCTGTTTCGGGAATTTCTGAAATTGTTGCATTGCACGGATTGGTGAACGTTGATTTTGCCGATGTGAAAACGGTGATGCAAAATACAGGATCGGCGGTTGTCGCTGTGGGGATTGCGTCGGGGCAAGATCGTGCGGCGGCGTCCGTGAACGCTGCAATTACTTCGCCCTTACTTGAAGCGTCGATTGATGGCGCGCGGAGCGTTTTGTTCGGTGTGTCTGGGCGCGATATTAAAATGAACGAGATTCATGATATCGCAAAAGTGATTGGGGCATCAATTGACCCATCGGCGCGTATTATTTTTGGCGCGTATCATGATCGGAAAGTTCGGCAAGGCGCATTAAAGGTGACGCTTATCGCCACGAATTTTAATGGCGTAGGAGCCTCGAAGAGCGAAACGCAAACGACGTCATTGTTTGCCGCCGCAGAATCGCAACCCACGAAGCCTTCAATTTCGTCTTCGCTTGCGCCTGTCAAGGACGGGAAAGATCAAAAAGAAAAGGACATCGTGAAGCCGGCTCTCCCGGGAAGTTTTTCTCCTGACAAAAAGAAACCAACGGACGCTTGGGATATCCCGACGTTTTTGCGTCGAAATCGGAGAGACGAGTGAGTTGTTGCTGTTCGTCAATACCATTTTTTTCGAGCATTTTCATTCTTCTTCCATTTTATCCACAAGTCGATTTTTTTCTCCGGGGTATACTAGACGTAGAGGCTATTATTAATTTAATTTTTGCTTTTTCGTAGGATGCGCGAGCGCAACATTTTTGTCTTGTGACGGGACCCGCGGAGCGGGTCTCGGTTGCTCTGCTTAGCGGGGGGTGGCGAACCTTCAGTCGTTCGTCGTTACAAGATGGGAATGGTGTTTCGCGTCTTCAATCGGAGAGGCGTTTTTTCATCCCCGTATGCTCCTGAAGAAACGAGCAACGAAAGTGGCATCCAAAAAGAATGTTGCAGCAAATGCCCCGACTTTATTTCAATTAGTGCGCAAACGCGACAGTCGCGTGGTGCCTTTTGATCAGACCCACATTGCGAATGCGGTTTTGAAAGCAATGACTGCTGCGGGAGAGGGCGGCGACGTGCATGCCGTGAAAGTTGCGCACGCTGTTGTTGTGGCGTTGCTTAAAAAATACCCCGCGAATTACGTGTTGGGCATCGAAGAAATTCAGGACGCGGTAGAGTTTGCGTTGATTACATTTGATTATCCTAAAACCGCGAAGGCATATATTTTATACCGACAAGAGCGTGCAAGGCTTCGCGAAGAGCGTCGTGGGATTCCGCCACGCGTCAAGCAATTAGTGACCGAAAGCAAGAAATATTTCCGGAGTTCGTTATCTGAATTCATTTACTACAAGGCGTTTTCGCGTTGGATTTCAGAAGAAGGCCGGCGTGAAACATGGATCGAGACGGTCGATCGCTATATGAATTATATGCGAGAGAATCTTGGAGATTTTTTGAGAGACGCTGAATATCAGGAATTGCGTGAAGGGATTTTGCTCCAGGAAGCGATGCCGTCGATGCGACTGTTGTGGGGCGCTGGGCCGGCTGCGCTCGCCGCGCATATGGTTGCATATAATTGTTCTTTTATTGCGCCGTCGAAGCTCGAGGATTTTGGAGAAATTATGATGCTTTCGATGTGTGGATGTGGCGTCGGTTTTTCTGCTGAAGAACAAAGCGTGCAGCGATTGCCGCAAATTGAGCGACAAACTGGGAAAATATTGCCGACGCACGTGATTGCGGATAGCAAAGAAGGTTGGGCGAGCGCGACTGTGCTCGGCCTCAAGACGTGGTTTGCGGGGAAAGATATTCAATTTGATTATTCTTGTGTTCGTCCGGCGGGTGCGCGGTTGAAAACAATGGGTGGAAAAAGTTCGGGTCCCGCTCCGCTTCGTGATTTGTTGACGTTCGCGCGTAAGAAAATTTTAGCGCGTCAAGGCCGTCGTCTGCGCACGATCGATGTCCACGACATTGTGTGCAAGGTCGGGGAGATTGTTGTTGCCGGCGGCGTGCGTCGCTCTGCTTTAATTTCGCTTTCTGATCTTGATGATACTGATATGCGGTTTGCGAAAAGCGGTCAGTTCTATATGACTGAACCGCAGCGCATGATGGCGAATAATTCCGTCGCATATAATAGCAAGCCGACGTGCACTGAATTTATGGATGAGTGGGCGGCATTGGCGAAAAACGGCACCGGAGAGCGTGGGATTTTTAATCGCGGTGGCTTACAGAAACAAATGCCCGCACGACGCTGGAAGGTATTTGCTGCTGATGCCGCAACAAGTGGCACAAATCCATGCGGAGAAATAATCCTGAAATCAAAAGAGTTTTGCAACCTCACTGAAGTAGTGGCGCGACCTGATGACACGAAAGAGTCGTTGCTTCGCAAAATTCGTTTGACGACAATTTTGGGGACGTATCAGTCGACGCTTACCAATTTTCCTTTTCTTTCCAAAGAGTGGAAGAAGAATTGTGAGACCGAACGATTGCTTGGCGTATCGATTACTGGTCAGTGGGATTGTCCCGTGGTGCGGGATCCAGCGGTGCTTGCAGCACTCCGCGACGAAGCGATACGAGTGAACAAAGAATACGCCAAGCGTTTCAAGATTAACCAGTCGACGTGTGTCACGTGCGTGAAGCCGTCAGGAGAGTTGTCGCAACTCGTTGATTCTTCTTCTGGACTTCATCCGCGTCATGCACCGTATTATATCCGTCGCGTGCGTATTGCGGCCACTGATTCGTTGTTCCGAATGTTGCGTGATCAGAAAGTGCCGTATCATCCTGAGGTTGGGCAGCTCAAAGATACCGCGACGACGTTCGTGCTCGAGTTTCCTATCAAGGCGCCAGAGGAAACGAAATATAAAAATGATTTTACCGCAATCGACCAGCTCGAGTATTGGAAGATGGTAAAGGAAAATTACACCGAACACAATCCTTCGGTTACTGTTTCGGTCGGTGCCGACGAATGGATCGCGGTTGGCAATTGGGTGTACGAGCATTGGGATATGGTTGGTGGACTTTCCTTTTTACCGCGTGAAGATCATGTATATTCTTTGGCTCCATATGAAGCGATCTCGGAGCAGCGTTATAAGGAAATGAAAGCCGCGTTTCCAGACATCGATTTCTCGCAGATTTTGTTGTACGAAAAGGACGACGAAACGAAGGGGTCGAAGACGCTGGCGTGTGTTTCGGGCGTTTGCGAAGTCGCCTAGTTTCTTTCGCGCAAAATTGGCGAGCTCCGTTGTTGAAAATTCCGCGCCTCGTTCGTCGTACCATTACGTACGACTCACTACGGTGCTCATTTTCGCCTAGGATCTCATCCATTTTTGCGCGAAATTTATTTTTTGTGAATTAAAAAAGCGGTTCGATATTGATCGAGCCGCGTGTTACGTTTCTTTTGCTGTGCGTTCAAGCGCATCGAGGCGTTGTTGCAGTGCGCGTGCGTGCGCTTCGAGCGTTGCGATGACTTCACCGATTGACATACAAGGAATAATGAGCGGATGGTTTTTGAAGAACCGACCCCAATCCTCGTAGTTTTTTTGCATTGCTGCGAGTTCTTTCTTTTTCCGTCCGTGCGCCTTCCGCTCTTGCGTTGCGATCACTTCATGATCGCGTGCAATTGCTTTCAGTAGCACGACGAATTGGACGTCGTGCGCAAACTGTTTCGGATCCTGTTGCGTGTCTTCGCGTAGCAGCCTTATTCCAATTATCGTATTTTCGTGTTCTACCGATAACGCGAGCCATTGTTCGTACGCTTCTTCTTGCCGCCTTTTTCTTTCATTGACATCCACGACGAACCTCCTTGCATTGCTGGCGACGAATATATGCGCGACAATTCCGGAAAAGCAGGCGTGGATCACCGGTCATTCGTCCAGGGGGCGTGCCTTCGGGTAATGCTCCGTAGAGCTTCAAATCGTTGTGCCAGCATCGGGCGTTCCCTTCCGCCCTTTTGTGTTTGCGTATCGCGCGTCGTAGCTTCATGACCTCGGCACGGAGCTCGACATCACTCATCTGTTTTACATCTGCATCTTGCCGCGCCACTCTCGTTCTCCTCAAAAAAGACTTGTCAGTGTCGCACGTATTCTTTACTATATCAATTGTACCTTGAAAGAGATACATTCCCCGGTAGCTCAGCGGTAGAGCGGCGCCCTGTTAAGGCGACGGTCGTAGGTTCGATCCCTACCCGGGGAGCATAGCTCGAAAATGAGGTATAAATACCCCCTTTCGAGCTCTATATTTTCTGCGGTAGGGAGCGAACGGAAAGGGGTCGGGAAACGGAAGTTTCCCGTGCCGGAAATATTAAAACCGAAGGGTTTTAAAAGGAGCGAAGCGACGCGTGAGATAGCGTAGCGCCCTACCCGGGGAGTAACGGTATGCAGATTCCACGAAGACAATCAGATAAATTGAAAATTTGGGACGATGGGCCTATTTATTTAACGGCCGATGGTTTAGCGCGTCTTCAGGAAAAACTGGAGCGTATGCAGCGTGATCTACCCGCGCTTGCTGTGGAAGCCGAGCGTACGGCGGCATACGGTGACCGATCGGATAATGCGGAGTACAAAGACGCGAAGGCGAATTTGCGCCGGACGCGATTTGGTATTTTAGAAATTCAAGAGCAGCTCAAGCGTATTTCCGTGATTGAACCGGGGCCGAGCGCTACCGGCGCGGTGAAGATTGGTTCAACAGTTGTGCTCGTCGTTGATGGCGTAGAGAAAACATTTTATATTGTTGGTCCTCGTGAAACCGATCCGGGACGCGGTAGAATTTCGCATCAATCGCCACTCGGCGTGGCGCTTATGGGTCGTATGGCAGGGGACGAGGTGACGCTTCAAGCGGCAAAGGGTGCTCGTGTGTATCGTCTCCTTGAGGTGCGATGACTCCATTCCCGTGGTGTAATACCATCCCCAACGAAGCTCTGCACACCAAGCCTTGAAAATAATAGCTACGGCTTTGTGAAAAAATCTCAACAGATTCCGTGAATATGCCTCGATTTTTTCACTTCGCCTCGCTCATTATTTTCTACGACTTTTGTACAGGACTTCGTTGGGGATGGTATAACTATCATATGGACGCCCCAAAGAAATTTTTATTTGTAAGCTTGGAAAGTTTAAGCGGGGATTTGGCCTGGCAAATTAAAAAAGAGGGGCACGAGGTGCGCGCGTACA
>CAYICF010000004.1:6388-20418 GCA_964361805.1 uncultured Candidatus Saccharibacteria bacterium | reverse complement strand
TAGACATAAATTTTAGGGTACAGGGAAGAGGTTCTGGTGTCGAGCGGGCTACAACACGACCACTTCTTTTTGACGAGACTCAAGGCCGGTTCGTATAAAACCGATCAGTAATAATAATTGGAAAAACGCTGCTGCTGCAATGTTTACGATGCCTCCCAACAATGAGCCGAATCCTTTGATGGTGAGCCATATGAGCACGCCCACTCCAAGCCAGACGGGCACGCGGAAATCATCGGGAATCTTTTTCAGCTGCACATTAATAATCCGCTCAATAATATCGATCATCGTGTCGTTTGCTCGCGCATTGATCGCAAACGTATCGCGAATTGTTGATTGAATTTGTAGCAGCGCCCCGGAAATCGCTTCTTCTTGTTGCGCTTTTGGAACTACCGCAAGCTCGCCTTTCAATATAAGCTCGCTATTTGTGCGTACGAAGTTGCTGAGCGTCCCGTCAAGCGCGAAGCCTGGCGCAAATCGCTGCACAATCCATTCCCCCGGTTTCAAAAACCCTTCAAGCGCGCTTCTCGAGATTGCGAGGCCATTTGCACTGAGCGTCCCCACAATCGCGATTGTCGCTACAAGCGCAATGGCAGTCATCGTGAGTGGCGTGACCACGCTTCCTGCGTCACGTGCAGATATTGCCAACGTTCGCGCAGTATAATTTTGCCCTCGCCAACTTGCAAGCATCAAGACTCCGATTGTCACGAGTCCACCTAACAGTGTCGCGTTTGTCATACCGACATCCCAAAAACTTACGCCGAGAAGACCTGCGCCCTGCGCTGCGACCACTACGCCGATCAATCGTCCGCTATGCATCATCAGTGATTGCATGAGGAACAATAGAGCAAACACTGTGGCGGCGATTAATCCGATGAGAGATAATTCATTGCTGATTGCATATCCCAACCACGCTCCTGCAAGTGCAGTTGCGATGCTGATCACAGCAATTTTCCAGGCGCTTCGATCAACGGCGATATTTTCTTCCATAGGATAAATTACTCTATCGCGACTGCTCGGAGGATTTTGTTGGACTTTCAGGCTCGCTGCGAGCATACCGCCGATCAGTTGTGTGTATTATTCTTTCTTCTCTTCTGGCTTTGGCGTTTCTCCTCCTGCGGGCGGCTCTCCTTTCCCATACATCGCGCTGCCAATTTTTTGAATTTCGACAGAGAGCACTTCGATCGCAGCTTTGATTGCGCTTGCGTCCGCACCATCTTTTACTCCTTTTATTGTAGCAATCTTTTCCTCAATGCTCGACTTCACGTCCGCCGGCACTTTATCGCCCGCATCTTTCAATGCTTTTTCTGCGACGTAGATTAATTGTTCTGCTTGGTTCTTTGTCTCAATCAATTCTTTCTTCTTCGCGTCTTCTTCGGCGTGTGCAGCAGCCTCTTGTTTTAATTTTTCGATTTCGTCCTTTGAAAGATTTGCGGATGCCTCGATGCGCACGGACTGCGATTTGCCGCTTGCTTTGTCCTTCGCCGAAACACTGACAATGCCATTTGCATCGATGTCAAACGTCACCTCCACTTGCGGTACGCCGCGTGGCGACGGCGGAATGCCGTCCAAAATAAACCGCGCGAGCGTTTTGTTGTCAGATGCCATTGGACGCTCACCTTGCAATACATGAATTTCAACAGAAGTTTGATTGTCTGTTGCGGTCGAAAATGTCTGCGATTTTGCCGTCGGCACCGTCGTATTCTTTTCAATAAGATGCGTCATCACGCTCCCTAAGGTCTCAATGCCTAGAGAAAGTGGCGTCACATCCAAAAGCAATACATCTTTCACGTCGCCCTGTAAAATACCTGCTTGTACGGCGGCACCAGCCGCAACCACCTCATCCGGATTGATACCAAGATGCGGCTCCTTACCAAAATACTTTTTCACTGCTGCTTGCATGGCCGGCATGCGCGTTTGGCCACCGACCAAAATAATTTCATTGATGTCTTTCACGGCAAACTTCGCTTCCGTAATTGTTTTGTTTAAGATTTCGATGGAACGATCAAGATAGTCGCGCACTAATTCCTCAAGTTTTGCGCGCGTTAATTTCATGAGTAAATGCTTCGGGCCGTTTGCGTCGGAGCTGATATACGGAAGATTAATTTCCGTTTCGAGCGACGTTGAGAGTTCATGCTTGGCGCGCTCTGACGCTTCTTTCAAACGCTGGAGCGCAAGTGGATCTTTGCTGATGTCAATACCTTCTTGTTTTTTATATTCCACGACAAGAAATTCGTTAATGCGCTTATCAAAGTCGTCGCCGCCCAAGTGCGTATCGCCCCCGATGGCCTTGACCTCAACGGTGTCATCGCCCACCTCTAAGACCGACACGTCGAATGTGCCGCCACCGAAATCGTACACGACGATTTTTTCGTTTTTTTGTTTGTTTAAACCGTAGGCTAATGCGGCTGCCGTTGGCTCGTTCAAAATACGCTTCACTTTCAACCCAGCAATCTCGCCTGCATTCTTTGTGGCTTGTCGCTGCGCGTCGTCGAAATAGGCGGGCACGGTAATGACTGCTTCCTCAACTTTATCGCCAAGGCGCGCTTCGGCGTCAGCCTTCAGCTTCGCAAGCACCATCGCGGAAATTTCTTCGGGCGTGTACCAGTCGGCACCCATTTTTATCTCTACGGCGCCATTCTTCCCTTCGCGAATTTCGTATGGCAGCCACTTACGATCATTTTGCGTTTCTTTATCGCTAAATTTGCGACCGATCAAGCGCTTCACTGAAAAAATCGTATTCTTCGGATTCGTCACGCCCTGGCGTTTTGCTAAGAGTCCCACGAGTCGCTCGTTCGCCTTACTCATCCCCACAATCGACGGCGTGGTGCGATTGCCTTCCGCATTTTCTAATATTTTCGGACTCCCACCTTCTATAATTGCGACGGCTGAATTGGTTGTGCCGAGATCGATTCCGATTACTTTGGACATATATTTATTCTTTTGATTTTGCGACTTTTACTCGTGCGGGGCGGATAACCTTTCCATATAATAGGTAGCCACGCTCGACTTCTTCTATTATAGTGTCCGCTGGCTTATCAGATTCTACGGCGATGATCGCTTCGTGCAAACGGTGATCGATCGGCTTTCCCACTTCTACCACCATACGCTCGAGTCCGTATTTCTTCATTACGTCTTCAAGCTGCGCACGGATCATATAGACGCCCTTCTCTGCTTTGTCCCCCATCGATCCAAGCGCTAAGTCAAAACTGTCCAACACGACGATTAATTCTTTCACAAACGCTTTATGCCCAAACTGCATCGCTTCTTCCAATCGTTTTGCCTCGTCTTTCTGAAAATTGACGAGGTCAGCTTTCGCGCGCTTCCAACCGTTTAGGTATTCATCGCGTTCGGCTCTGCATTTTTCAAGTTCATTTTTTTCTTCGTCCATATCGATTATTGCTTATACTTTTTCCTCATTGCTTTAAAAAGCCGCAGCGGTTTTGTGTAGTCCATGCGTTTCGGGCCGACCGCAGCAATCATCACCTCTCGATCGCCGACATCGTATACGTCTGCGATAATCGCAAGGTGGCGACTTTTAGTAATCGGACTCTTTGATCCAATAAATACACTCGGGAATGCTGTTCGCGCAAGCTGACTCATAAATGATTCGAGCGTCTCGTCGAGCGCCTCGAAGTCGCGCACTACTTCCAAAAATTCATCGCGATTTTCGAAATCAATGCGTTCGCATAATTCGTCAAGTCCACTCTTATAAATTTCTTGACCGCTCGCTTCATATCCCACGCTCAACATTTTAAATTCGGACGCAACCTCGTTCACAAACGAGGGTAGGTCTTGTTCGATCAGCCGCGGCTCAACGCGCGTGAATGCTTTTTGTTCCGTGCGATCTTCAAACACATGCTCCAGCAAATGATTCACTAATACTTGATATCCTTTTTCGGTTGGCACGCGGCCCCCGGAGGTGTGGAGCTGTTCTAAGAGCCCCTCGTTCGTTAAACGCAATAATTCTGCCCGAATGCTTGCCGGTTTAATGCCAAAATCATACCGCTCATATAAGGTATCAGAAGAAACCGGCTCGCCGCGCGCGATAAATTCGCGAACAGCGGCTTCCAAGATCTTTGTCGAACGCTCCTTTGCCGTCATTCTTGACTATCCTATCGTGATTGGCAGTCTCGTGTCAAGAGTGCTAATTATAGTCCATTGATTTCCAGCCGACGTTCGTGCACACATACAGCGTGTCTATGCCACCGGAATCTTCGAGCCATAGCAAGCCCCGATATGCCGCACTTGGACATGATGGCTTTGAACCTGCCGACCTTGCCGGCAATTGCACTCCAGAACCGACCTGTAAGCTAATATTCGCATCCACCGGCGCTGCGACGCCAATCCCGACCGCGCTCGAAAACGTGCCTCTTCGCCACTCTTGTCCTGAGCCGCCGATGTCAAGCGTCGCTGGTGCATTTGGCGTAAGATTGGAATCGAACGTCGCTGCATTTGCCCGCGCAATTGCGGTCGTCACTGTACGCGAGCTCCCACCTGCAACAGCGCTCATTGTCAAACTCACCTCAACCGCGTCAAAGCCTCCCGGGCTTTGACGCAGCGTAAAGGCTGCGTCGTCGACACGCACTTTCGACGTCGTGAGCGTCGTCCATTGACCGCCGCCTTCTTGAACTTCGATTATTTTTTGCGCATTCTTCCACCGTATTGACGTTGGATTTTTTGTATTGTCAGACATGTATAATGTAATCTTTTTTTCTGACCCCGATACTTCTATTGCGCTCGATTGCGCAACCAACCGTTTGATGTGCTGCATGACAAAATCGATTTGGCCGAGCACTTCAACGGTCGTGCTTTGTTCGCTCTCTATTTTTGTGACAACGATCAACGCATTTAATAATAGTCCTGCAGCCACCACAAACACGACGCTATAAATTAAAACTTCGATAAGGGTGAACGCGGAGAGGTTCGAGGTTTTTGATGCCATGTTTTTATTATACAATATTCGATTTGATATACTGATCATGTGAATGTTCTCGAAGGAAAAATCAAATGGATCGATATTGAAAAGCCGACCAAGCACGACCTCGTGTATTTACGCACCCTTTATGAATTTCATCCATTGATCCTCGACGAGCTTCTCCACCCTTCGGAACGGGCGAAGGTTGAACAGTACGAATCCTATTTATATCTTACCTATCATTTTCCGGTGTATGACCCGCAACGACGCACGTCGCGACGCGCAGAGCTTGATTTTCTGATTACTCAAGATGCGCTTATTACTGTGCACGCTGAGCCGCTCGAGCCACTTTTGACTTTTGCGCGACACATCAACGAACACCCGCGTACCAAGACGCAAATTTTTGGGAGCAGTGGATATTTACTCTATTACATTTTACAGGAATTTAATGCGTTCTCGCTGCGACAACTTCGCCATGTTGAACACAATGTAACTTCGGTGACGAAAAATCTTTTTTTTCACCAAGAATATCGACTCTTGCGACATATCTCGTTTATTAAGCGCGATATTCTTGACTATGGTGTTATTGCGAAACCGCAGTCGATTCTCTTGGATTCGCTGCGCGCTATTGGCCCGAAATTCTGGAAAGAGGATTTGCAAACTTATTTTTCCGATCTGGTCGGAGAACATCTCAAAGTTACTCAACAACTCGAAAATTTTCGCGACACCATTGAATCGTGTGAGACAACAAACGCACAGCTCCTGAACGCAAAGACTAATGCCGTTATGCAACGGTTTACCATTCTCGCGTTTCTTACCTTCCCGCTTGTGCTGTATACGTCACTCTTCACTGTCGATGCGGTGAAAGCGCTTTTTCCCGGACCATATGACTTTTTTATTGGTTTTGGGCTTGTACTCGGCGTCACGCTTTGTACCATTTACATTTTTCAACGCAAGGGACTTCTGCGAGACTAGTCAATGGGTTGAAAGTTGAAAGTTAAACGTTGTACTCTGTAAGCAGAGAGAGTTTTTGATTGCGTGCATTGCATTGTGTTTTCCCATATTCACTTTTCACATTCTACTTTCTACTTTTTATGCTGCTCTATAATACCCTTACTGAAACCAAAGAGGAACTCCGGAAACCGGTATCGGGTGATTTAAAATTATTTGTATGTGGACCCACTGTGTACGACGAAATTCATATCGGTAATGCGCGCACGTATGTGGTCTTTGATAATTTTGTTCGTTACCTCCGCGCGCGCGGTTTCCAAGTTTATTATCTCCAGAATATTACCGACGTTGATGACAAAATTATCGATCGCGCGAGAAGCGCTGGAGAATCACCAACCGCTCTTGCTCGTCGTTTTGAGCGACTTTACCATGCTGCTGAAAAATTATTACGCATTGATACAGTCACCCATTATGCGCGCGCCACCGATCATATCCTCGCAATGATCCGCCAAATTGAGACACTCGTCGCAAAGGGTCATGCGTATAAAATAGAAGGCGATGGTTATTATTTTGATCTTGCCACGTTTCCGAACTACGGACGGCTTGCAGGGCGGACTATTGCCCAAGCCGAAGATTCCGTGTCGCGCGTCGACGACTCGTCGCGTAAACGAAATACGGGAGATTTTTGTTTATGGAAGCTTGCCTCCCCTGCCACGACCGGCGAGCCAACATGGGACGCCACCCTTGGCGTTGGGCGTCCCGGTTGGCACATCGAAGATACTGCAATTACTGAAAGTCATTTTGGTCCGCAATATGACATTCATGGCGGCGGCGTTGATATTAAGTTCCCGCATCATGATGCTGAAATCGCTCAGCAAGAAGCAGCGTCCGGCAAAACCCCGCTTGCCCGATTTTGGATGCATGCGGGCACACTCCTTGTTGATGGCAAAAAAATGTCGAAAAGTCTTGGCAATTTTATTACGCTCACCGACTTCTTGCATGCGTACTCGGTCAATGTCTTTCGATATATTGTCGCAAGCCATCACTATCGATCACCGCTTGATTATAACGACCATCTCGCGCAACAAGCAAAACAGTCGCTACAAACCATCGATGAATTTATGGCGAAGCTAGAGCTCGTTATGAAAACAAAAAAACATGAAAACGAGTAGCGAAGAACTTGCCGCGCTTGAAGAAAATTTCTTTGCGGCAATGGATGATGACTTGAATACCCCCGGCGCACTCGCGGCCATATTCCAATTTATCAACGCGCAACAAACTATCGTGTTCCATCTTTCGCCGGACGACGCGCGAGCAGCGCACGAGCTCTTGATTCAACTATTAAATATTTTGGGCATTGTGATCGGTCGCATCAAAATTCCCGCTTCGATTACCACGCTCATTCGCAAACGCGAAACAGTTCGTGCTCAAAAGGATTTTGCTCAATCAGACGAACTTCGCAAGCAAATTGAATCAAAAGGATATATGATTGAAGACACACCAGCTGGACCCCTATGTCTACCGTCAAGCTCCCCCCACAAAATTTAGACGCTGAACAGTCTGTGCTTGGCGCACTTTTAATAGACAAAGAAGCAATGCATCGCGTTGCTGATTTGCTCGTGCCAAAAGATTTTTATAAGCCATCACACGAACGTATCTACGATGCCGTTTTGCGACTTTACGAACGTCGCGAACCAATCGATATCTTAAGCGTCAGCACAAAACTGAAAGAAGACGGGGTTTTTAAGGATCTTGGTGGGTCTACGTATTTAACAGAGCTTGTTAACTCCGTACCAACCTCGAGTCATGTTGAGCATTACGCGAAGCTTGTGAAGGAAAAACGCGTGCTACGCGATCTTATCAACGCATCCGCCGAAGTCACCGAAGCGGCGTTTGATGCGCCCGAAGATATCGATCAATTACTTGATAGCGTGGAGCAACGACTCTTTGCCATCTCCCAGCATTCACATACGCAACGATTTGCGGAGTTAAAAAATGAACTTCAGGGCGCGTATGACCGTATTGAAAAAATCCATCAAGGTAAAGGCGCGCTTCGCGGACTCACCACTGGCTTTACTGAGCTCGACGGATATCTTTCTGGCTTACAAAAATCTGATCTTATTATTATTGGCGCCCGTCCCTCTACCGGCAAAACATCGCTTGCCCTTGATATTGCGCGTAATGTGGCCCTCAAAGACGGAAAAGCAGTCGGCATTTTTTCTCTTGAAATGGCGAAAGATCAAGTTGTTGACCGCATTATTGCCGCAGAGGCACGTATTTCACTGTGGCGACTCCGCACCGGCAAGCTGAATGATGATGTTGATTTCCAGTTAATTCAATCCGCGCTTGATTCGTTGTCAAAAACAAAAATTTTCATCGACGATACGCCGAGTCCCAACATTTTGCAAATGCGCTCCACTGCGCGGCGCCTCCAAGCAGAGCATGGACTTGATTTGCTTGTTGTTGATTATTTGCAACTTATTACCCCGCGTACGAAAAGTGACAATGTCGTGTCACAAATTACTGAAATTTCGCGTGGACTCAAAACTCTTGCACGCGAACTTAAAATTCCCGTATTAGCGCTCGCGCAGCTTTCGCGCGCCGTCGAACAACGCGATCAAAAAATTCCTCGGCTTTCTGACTTGCGTGATTCGGGTTCTATTGAACAAGACAGCGATGTCGTACTCTTTATTTATCGCAAAGATAAAACACAACAAGGTGTCGCGATCGAAGAAATAAATACTGCGGAAATTATTATCGCCAAACATCGGAACGGCCCCACGGGATCAGTGAAGCTCAAGTTTGACCCTGAGCGGGTGAGTTTTGATTCATTAGACACGAGACATACTGCATAAAGCTCGAAGCACGAAATCCGAATCACGAAACAAATTCAAATTTATAAATTCCAAATTTTAAACATTGTTTCGAATTTCGATATTCGAATTTCGAATTTTAAAATATATGCTTCCTCCTTCACTAAAATATCTTGCCGATCTTCTGACGACCCTCCCTTCCATCGGGCCACGGCAGGGCTTGCGGCTTGCGTTTTATATTATGAATCTTGGTGCGGCGAAAATTGCGGAATTCAGCGAAGCACTTTTGCGAATTTCCACCCTTAAACTCTGCGCGCAATGCTTTTTCGTACACGGCAATGCCGACGGACTCTGTGATATTTGTCGCAATCCGCAACGCAATGGACAACTCGTCGCAATTGTCGAAAAAGAAACGGACGTGATGAGTCTTGAAAAAACAAAGAAATTTCTCGGACATTATTTGGTGCTTGGCGAACTCACAAAAAGCGGCGTCTTGGACTATTTACAAAAAATGAAACTTGCGCATCTTGCCGCGCGTGTTCGTAAATTTCCAGGCGGCGCTGCCGAAGAAATTATTCTTGCGATCAACCCCACCACGTACGGCGACTTAAGCGCGATGGTGATCGCAAAAGAATTAACTGGTCTTGCAAAAAAAATAACCCGCCTTGGACGCGGCATCCCTACGGGAGGAGAAATCGAATTCGCCGACGAAGAGACGCTTGGAGCGGCACTGGAAAGGAGACTCTAGTGTTCTCGCGAAGCCAGCAAGCGACTCAATTCCCGCTATGAACGAGTCGCTTGCTGGCTTCGCTCGATTTATAAAACATCCGTCATTGCGAGCCGCGCGCTCGCGGCGCGGCCCGCCCGAACGACTGTATCGTTCAGTCGGGCGGGCAATCTGACGTTCACATGACTACGATTGTCATTGCGAGGAGTAGTAGCGACGCGGCAATCTGACGTTATTATTTAATAAGTCTTTGTCATCCTGATCCTTCTCCGCCGATGTTTCGTTCTTTGCTCGGTGGTGCAGTTCAGATTTGAATTCGCCTTTACCGACTTGATCGCGATCTTATTTCGTGCAATAATGTAGTTGTTCGTGGAGATGGTTTTCTTTTTTCTTTGTGGATGGATACGCGATGAACATGCCTCGTCCTTCTTTCACGCTTGTCTCAATCTTTCTCGTCGCCATGAGCGCTACCTCGATCTTGCTTAGCATCTTCGTCAATACACGATTGATTGGTCCGGCAATGGCAGTAACTGGAGCAGCCGCGTTCGGGATTGTGAGCTTCTTCCTTTTTTGTAGAAAAGTCGACCAGCAAACCGAAATTAAATCGGTTTCCTCGCCCAAGCCACCGAAGGATGCGTGCTGAAAACCCAAAACGCCCTAAGCCGGTTCGGCTCACGCAATCCCCGAAAGCGCGTCATCACTGATTCGCTTTCTTTTTTTAATTTTTCTGTTTTTTCAACCTTACGTCCTTTCCTCAATTCCGTACATTTCATACGATCGTATGAAATGTACGGAATAATACTTCGTGGTATACTCTGCGTTATGCGCGGAAAAATAATGTTTAAAATTCTCGAAGCGATCGGCGAAACCGGAGAGGGCGCCGCCGATTGCATAGATGCGTTTCTACGCGCCGGGTACGGCGCGTCACTCCGCGGCATGCAATATGAGCTTTCGAAAATTGAAAATGCGCGTGCGCGTCGCATGGCCGAAGAACGCGAGGAAAAATTGCTTCGCGAACGCCTCCGCGTGATGCTCCACCGTCTACGCAAATCAAAGCTTGTTATTGAAGACGAACAAATACCAGGACGATGGAAAATTACCCCTCAAGGCAATGCCGTGCTTGAATCATTGCGCAAAAACGAAATGAAACATGGCATTATGCCAGAGATATTTTCTTATCACAGCGAACCAAGCGTTCATCTTGTGATTGTTGTTTTTGATATTCCGGAAAAAGAACGGTCTAAACGTGACTGGCTGCGCACCGCACTCAAGCATCTTGGTTTTAAGATACTTCAAAAAAGCGTGTTCATCGGGAAAAGAAAAATCCCAAAAGAGTTACTCAACGACCTCAAGCGTTGCGCCCTTATCCACGCTGTCGATATTTTTGCGATTTCAAAAACTGGTAGCCTGCGACAAGTCTTATAACGCTGTCTTCCACCACTCTCTTTTCTCTTTTTGCTATTCCGTACATCTCACACGATCGTGTGAGATGTACGGAATGTTCTTTTTTTATTTTTCAGTTTTTTCTTTTCTTCTCCGCCTCCGAATACTATTAGCGTTTGAGCCGCAGGGATTTGTGGCCCTCCGAAGTCCCGCATTGCGGGGCGAATGACGCAGGGCGAGAGGGGCATGATCCGTCCGAAGCTCCACAGGAGCAAAGGAGGGTATTCGGCTGTGGAAAAGTTCCGCTGAGCCACCATGGGCGAACGCCCACGGAACTTCATTTCCATTCGGCTTTTCTTAAATATCAAAAAACGCCTAGGAGGCGTTTTCGTTTACTTTTGTGATTTGGACTTCGGTGAAGTGTTGACGATGGCCCTTTTTTTTGCGTTGACGAGTCTTCGAATGATATTTGAACACGATCAGTTTTTTTGCGCGATCTTGACGGAGGATTTTCCCTTCTACTTTTTTATCTACAAGATATGGTGCACCGATTTCTACTGCATCGCCATTTGCGACGAGCAACACTTTATCAAAAACTACCGCGGCGCCTGCTTCGCCTTCGAGTTTTTCTATCTTGATTTTTGCGCCCTCGGCAACTTTATATTGCTTGGAACCCGTTTCGATGATGGAAAACGACATAGTCATTGAGTCGCTACGTAATGAAGTCATTTCATCATACAGAGATTTGATGCGCTCTGCAACTTGATTTATTTATATAAATATGTTAACATGCTTACCGTTGGCTTAGTCCGACATTCTTTGTTCGATCTTGGAGATGTTCCATGTTCTATCTCGTCAGTGTCACTGTCGTTTCTATTGCGGTCATCGTCCTCGTATTCGCCCGCGTCGCCGCGCAGCGCCAACATCGACTGACGATGCTGGCATCCCAGCTTCATGTGGAACTCGCACGTGTGGGCATCCGCGCAACCTATGCAGATGGCGTCACGCTGATCATCGCGGCGACCAGCACGCTGACATGTCCACTCGACCGACAACTTGATGAAGTCGATGAAGTTGTCTATCGATTCGTCAAAACAAAGAAAGCCGCCATCAACATTGCCGAGCCGAACGACGGCTCGCTTTGCCACCTCACCGTCTACCTGCCCGACCGCGTCTCCTAAGACACTCGGGCATTTTTATTCAATTATTCACCACTATCACAATGGCGGCCAACAATTCGAGAAGCGCGATCCCGAGCGTTGCTCCAGCAATCGCCCATGCGAGCATGCGCTCACGATGCTCAAACAATTTCACCAATACTGTATTGGCCACCACGAATGCGAGCCCTAATAAACCGATGCGCATCGCGTCGCCGCGCGTACCCAAAAAATCAATACCTTTTATAGCGTCGAAGTGTATTACTATCGTGTGCGTCACGTTGTAGAATTTGATGTAGAGGGTGGCAAACGCACCAATCGCAAGCAGCCAACCACCCGCAAGCACAGCGTTCAATTTATTCATAGCCTCACTGTAGCATATTCTATGCAGCCAAAAAAAATTCTATTTATTATTACCCAAGGGTGCATTGGCGGTGCGCAGCGCGTTGTTGCCGATCTCGCACGCGACGTCTCGGCGCGCGGATTTGAAGCTGTTGTCGGATACGGATCTGGCGACCACCAATTTTTGTCCACCGCAATGGCGGAGGCTCATATTCCTACTGTTATTTTTCCCTCGCTCCAGCGCACTTTCAATCCGTTCACCAATGTTCGTTTTGCACTCGCGCTTCGCGCGTTTCTCAACCAACATCCGTTCGACGTTGTCCATTTTCATAGCACCAATGCGCTCTTTGGCGCCATTAGCGCAAAATTTACTCGTCCTTCTCCAAAAACCGTGTTTACGTTTCACGGGCTTTCATTTCTTCATCCACGGCACCACGCGAACATCTTCACGCGGCTTTTCTACTGGATTGTATTTAAAAAACTACTTTGGTTTATTGATGTGCCTGTATTTGTCACTGCCGCTGACCGCGACTATGCGAAACGCGCATATCTTACATCACGCGGTGTCCATATTTCGAACGGCATCACCACTCCACACTTCCTTTCCTGTAGTGACGCGCGTGTTTTCCTTGCAGCAAAAACTGGCGCGCAAATTGGCGACGAACAACTAATCATCGGATCGATTGGACGGCTTGCCTATCCAAAAAATTACGAATTTTTCATTCAACAATTTCCTACGCTGCTCGCGACGCAGCCCAATCTCGTCGGCATTATTATCGGCGATGGACCGGAGCGTACACGATACCAGTTGCTCATCAATAAACTTTGCCTTCAAAAAAACTTTTTTCTTGTTAGCGCGATCCACGATGCCGCCCGTTATCTTCCCGCCTTTGATGTGTTTACGCTCTCTTCGATCTACGAAGGACTCTCGATCACGCTCCTTGAAGCAATGGCTGCCGGACTTCCGATTATTGCGAGCGATGTTCCTGGCACATGCGAAGCGCTTGCTGATGCGGGGCTACTCTACCCCATCAACGATTCAACTTTATTTTTCGATGCTGCGGTGAAATTATTTTCCAATCCATCACTGCGCGCTACGCTTGGTGCGCGTGCCAAAGAACGAGTATCTCAATTTTCGCTTGACCGCATTGTTGAAAATTATATTCGGGTGTATACTGAACTTTGTTAAATTCTTTGGAGGCTTCTTGTATGCGACAGAATGTACTCGCATTTTCGCTCACGCTTCTTATCGGCTTGCTTATCTTAGGAGCCATCTTCGTCTTCTGTGGCATTTTTCCGGCTTATGCGCAACCCAATGATCGCTTCGCCGATCTTGGTGAGGGCGTCTATGTCATCGACGTGCACGACGCAATGAATGACGCGCATCTCGGCTGGGCACCACTCCTCGTGCAGTTCAAGAAGGATCACCCTGAACTCCGCGTCGTCTCGATTGCTCCCGCAAGCGTCTCTGGTGGTCGCGGCACGCTGAACAGTGTCATCGTGCTCACCGAACCGAAGTAACTCCCCCATCACAGCCCCGTCTCCCCTCAAGACTCGGCTGTTTTTTTGTGCTCCCATCGGGAAATCGAACGTCGCTTCGCTCTTTAGCAACCTCACGGTTTCTAAACGCCCCGTCATCCGACGGGGCTATTTCCTTCACGGGGAAACTCCCGTTTCCCCGACCCCCTTCCCGTTCGAATTCCTCGTTCGCAAAAAACTACTGTTTTTTGTGCTCCCATCGG
>CAYICF010000004.1:1305-6378 GCA_964361805.1 uncultured Candidatus Saccharibacteria bacterium | reverse complement strand
TAGCCTTGAGAAGGCCACGTCCTGGACCAGACTAGACGATAGGAGCTTTCAAAAACTCACAAATATTGACGCATCGCGGTGTTGCTCGCTCGCTTACTCCTGCGCAGTATCGCATTATACAGCTTAGTCGCGCGCTTCGCGAGCGCCTAGCGCTGCATTCAATTTTGTGAGTTTTTTGCTTTTGCTATTTTTTCGACCAACTTTTCCAAACCAATACCACGAGACGCCTTTATTAAAACTAAATCTCCTGGCTTTAGCAAGCCGGGCACGAGCTCAAGCGCCTCGGCGACAGAAGGAACGCTAGTGACGCTAATTTTTTTTCGTTTTTCTTTATTTGCTTCGTCGGCGATATATCGCGCCTCGGGCCCAACAACAACTAACACATCAAAAATTTTCCCGGCGCGTTTCCCCACTGTACGATGCGCTGCTTCGCTGTATGCGCCCAATTCTTTCATGTCCCCCAACACTCCCACTTTACGCCTTGCGCTCAACGCTTCCGCGGCTGCGATTGCCGCCTCCATCGCAATCGGTGATGCATTATAGGTATCGTCGACAATATTGACGCCGTCTTCTCTTGTAATAATCTGCATCCGATGCTTTGGTGGGGCGTAATATTTTTGGATGTCTTCCACGATCCGCACCAAATTAATACCGAACACTAATCCCACTGCTGTTCCCGCTGCAGTTGCATAGACATGCGGCTTTCCTAATACGCCCGTTAGTCGAAACGGCGTGGTGCTTCCTGCATATTGCACTTTCCACGCCATTCCTACTGGCTTCACTTCAGTCTCAAGATATTCAATGTTGCCAATGCGAATATCCGCGCTTGCATCCACACCAACCGTCATCACGCGGCCATGCATACGCGATCGCATGGCTGCAACAATTGGGTCGTCACCATTTAAAACAACAAATCCTCCTCCTGGTACTGCCGCGGCAAGCTTTTCTTTTTCTGCAGCGACTGCAGCGGCGTCCTTAAAAAACTCTACGTGCACTGGCGTTTCTCCAATCGCGGTTATCACAGCAACTGACGGCGTTGCGATGTCGAGTAGATAATCCATGTCGCCCGGCTTTTGCACGCCATATTCCAAAATCAAAATTTCAGGATATGATACATTCGCTATGATCGCGCGCGCACCCCGCGCAATAACCAATAGCCAAAAAAAATAGCCTTCTATCTTTTCCCCTGATCCGATGATCGTGAGTGGCACGCCGAGCTCATTATTAAAGTTTCCGCTTGCTGCACGAATATTACGCGAATTTTGGAGTGCTGCGACAATCGCTTGCTTGGTTGCGGTTTTCCCAACGCTTCCAGTAATTGCAATCACACTCGGATGATATTTTTTGATGATCGCGCGCGCGAGCATTCGTAAAATATATTTCAGCTGTATCAGTAGAAATTGTTTCATAATTTTTTATCTGGGGGAATCTGCAAGTAATTAATAACGAACTCTGCGAGTTCGCGAAATGCGGGGACCACCGTCGTACCAGCAAGCGGAGCGCCCTCTGGCTTATCGAGCTTCACTAGAATTAAAAACTTCGGATCAAAGGCGGGCGCGAACCCAACGTAGGTATTCACCACGTCGTGTGTATAGCCGCCGTGCTTAAAATCGGGAATTTGCGCTGTTCCTGTTTTCCCAGCAATGCTATATCCCGGAATCGCTGCCACCTTTGCTTTTTCAACTGCTGATACCATCATCTTGGTCACTTGCGTCGCTGCGTCTTTTGTAACCACCCTTCGCATGATACTTGGCTTCCCATGATCCGTGATATATGGCTTCATTAATAACCCTCCATTGGCGATCGCTCCCACCGCACGAGCAAGTCCAATCGGCGTGACCGAGACTCCTTGACCATATGACGCCGTTGCAAAATTGATGTCTTCGACGTTCCGTTCAAGTGGCCGCAAGCTTCCCTTCACCTCGCCCCCCAATTCAATCCCCGTCTTTTCTTTGAATCCGAAGTCGACAAGATATTGATAGAATTTGTTGTGACTTAATTTCCGCTCCGCGAACGCTGCGCCCGTATTAATGGATTCCTCGATGACGCTCGTCATTGTGACTGATCCATGTCCTTTATTGTCCCAGTTTCTAATCGTCTTGCCGTTTAGCGTGAGTTCGCCGGTGTCATAAAATGTTGTTTCGGGCCGTACTGCACCAGCGTCCAATGCGCCGACCATCGTCACGATTTTGAAAATCGATCCTGGCTCATATACCGCTTGCACTGCGGTGTTCAAGAAGTTTTTTATGTCGTACTTGCCGTACTCATTTGGATCAAATGTTGGCGCATTCGCAAGCGCGATCATCTTTCCGCTTCCTGGCTCCATGACGATAATTGTTCCTCCGGTTGCGCGATGTTTTGCCACGAGTCCTCCTAAAATTTCCTCTGCGTGCGCTTGAATATTGCGGTCAATAGTTACCGTTAATGCATCGCTTTGCAACTCTTCATTAAATGCTGCCTCAATTCCATATCGCCCAATTTGTTCTCCGTCTTCTCCGTCGCCCACATACCCCAATACGTGCGCTGCGAGTATTCCGAATGGATATAGCCGTCGCTCAATTTCATCGATATATACGCCCCTAATTGCGGCCTCCCGTATCGCGCGTACTTGTTCATTGCTTGCTTTTTGTACAAGCAACTCATACCGATCCTTTGGTTTTGCGAGTATTTTCTCTAATCGCGCAACGTCTATGCTCAGTAGCGCCCCCAATCGTGCGCTCACCTCGGGAACGTCTTCGATCTCTTCTGGAACCGCAAAAACAACCGGCGTCATCTTGTTCATGGCAAATGGAATATTGTTATTGTGCTTATCGGTGCCATAAATTTGCTGACGCGGCGTTGCTGCCGCTCGCGTTAACCCATATTGCGATGCTGCGCGAGCCGCATAATATTGCCCCTCGCGCATTTGCAAGCCGTACAAACGCCACACAATCAGTCCATAGAGCGCCAATAAAAAACAGCCGACCGTCCACAGTCGCATTTGCCCCAAATATCGTCTTATCACATACCACAATTCGGTCATATCATCGTGCGGCGACAAATAATCCCTTCCCGACATTGATGTGCCCAGGATTACGGACTTTCACAAGTCCCCGCGCTTCAGCGAAGTCACGCAATTTTCCCCCGTCTGTTTGCGCGTACCGTTCGTTTTTTAATTCGGCATTTTTTGTTATTGCAGCTTTATATTCCTCCTCTTCGGCGCGTAATTTATGGTGCAACAATACTGTTTCATTATAAACCGCAATGCTCCACCCCGTCACCAACAAGAGCAACAACGTCGTTCCCCACAATAATCGATTCGCGTGTTCGTGTTTGTTTGGCTCTAAAATCGTCATAAGATGTTCGACGTTGGATGATCGATGATCGAAGAGCATGTGAGCATGACGCGGTTTTTTCCACTTAATCGCGCGTCAGGAACTCCAACGACCACGCCGCGCAATTTCGCGCTGCGTGCCCGAGGATTTGTTACTATCTCACCCTCGCTCGCTGCTATCACCTTTTTATTTATCAGTGCTGCCTCGCCACGCTCTGCCATTGCGCGGAAGAGTTGTTTTACCAAACGATCCTCGGTGGAATGAAATGTTATGATGGCGACTCTACCCTTAGGTTTTAGAACTTCCGTGATGTTCCCGATGAGCGATGCGAGACGCTCAAATTCGTGATTCGCATACATGCGTAACGCTAAAAATGTCCGCGTCGCTGGATCAATACGACCGTGTTCATAATTTTTAGGGGTTCCGCGCAGAATCGCATTGCGCAAATCTCGCGTCGTTTGCATTGCGCCCCCCGCAACGCCAAGTTTTATTTCTCGTGCGATACGCGCCGCGAAACGCTCTCCGCTATATTCATGAATGATGCTTGCGATCTCAGTTTCGTCCGCCTTCCTCAATAAGACGCATAGTGGTGGATCATCGTCGCCGAGCGTCATAAGCAAGGGCTCATTTTTTTGAAAACTAAACCCTCGCCCTGATGTCGCAAGCTGATCCGACGACAAACCCAAATCGAGGAGAAGACCGTCGGCCTTCCCCCATCCGAGCTCAGAAACGATTGTCGGGAGTTCTGAGAAATTTGCCTGGCGGCAAATAGTTGAAAGTTGAAAGTTAAAAGTTAAAAGTTTGCAATTCGCAGTCGCGTTTAAATCTGCGTCGATCGCCAATAATTTTCCATTTGAACCAATCGCATCCGCGATTGCCCGCGAATGTCCGCCGCCACCAAATGTGCCGTCGATAAAAAATTCTCCTTGTTGCGGACGCAACATCGTGAGCACTTCGTTCAACATAACGGGCTTGTGGATAGACATAATTTAGATTCCGAATTCGCGTAATTTTTCAGCAATCTCGTCTGACGACTTTTCTGTTTCTGTTTTATATTCACCCCATACTTTGGCGTCCCATACTTCGATACGATTGTAGACGCCGGTCACGACTGTTTCTTTACTGAGTCCTGCGTAGACACGCAAATGCTCTGGAATAAGCGCGCGACCCTGTGCGTCGAATTCCACGTCTGCCGCTCCAGCCATCATCAACCGCGCGAATGCGCGAGAGTTTGACTGCGACAGTGGCAATGCATTCACTTTTTGCGCCAATGCTTCCCACTCTGTTGCGCCGAAAATAAAAAGACATCGATCAAGTCCGCGCGTAATAATTGCCCCAGCTCCAAGTTTCTCTCGAAACTTTGCGGGCACTGCCATGCGTCCTTTTTGATCAATGCTGTGTTTATACTCACCAATAAACATATTTGAAGTTTTCCCCCGTTTTCTGACTTTTCCCCACCTTTATCCACTTTTCCCCACTTATCTATCAATTTACGCTGCTAGTGAGGTCAGCGCAATAGCAAAACTGTGTAAAACTCCCGCTCGCAAGCATCGCGTGCAACGCTGCTCTCCTCGTCGCTCAGTCTCAAACAAATCAATTCGCTCCTCGTTAGCAAATCAGCGCAAAAATGTGAACTCGCCCTTCACCCTGCTAGGCTTCGGAACTCACACAGCACATTTTTGCGTATTTCTTTCCTCGAAGCTTGAATGATTTGTCGTCGAGTCTCCGCGATACGAGTCGAGCAGCGTTGCACGCGATG
>CAYICF010000004.1:0-1295 GCA_964361805.1 uncultured Candidatus Saccharibacteria bacterium | reverse complement strand
AATAAGGATAGTTTTTAGGGTTTAGCCACTAGCCAATAGGCATTACAAAAACAGTTCCGATAGACATCGGAGCTGTTTTTGGTTATCATAGTTTTATTAGCGCGTTTAGCTCAGTGGTAGAGCGTTGCATTCACATTGCAAAGGCCGCTGGTCCGATCCCAGCAACGCGCACATTATATCAATCAAAAATCCCCCACAAGGGGGGATCTTTGATTGATATCCTACGCCAACTCTGCAGTTGCGCCAGCAACCTCCAGTTTCTTCTTTAACTCTTCGGCGTCTTCTTTCTTTAAACCATCCTTGACCATTTTCGGGGCGCTATCAACCAAATCCTTCGCCTCTTTCAAGCCCAGCCCGGTCGCTTCGCGAAGTACTTTAATGACTTGAATCTTTTGTTCGCCGCCCTTCGTCAACATCACTTTCCATGACGTCTTTTCTTCCGCTTCGGCCGCTGCAGCACCCGGAGCTCCTGCAGCCATGACTGGCATTGCCGCAGAAATACCAAACTTCTCTTCCATCGCCTTGACGAGCTCGGCGAGTTCTAGGGCGTTTAACTTTTCAATCGCGGCTAACAATTCTTTATATTTTTCCATAATTATACGGTTTGTTTTTCGAGCTGTTCTTTACGACTGTTAAGCCCGATCATTACTTTTTTCATTGGCATCGTCAGCATCATTGCGATTTGCGCTAACAGCATCTCACGCGATGGCAACTTTGCGATCAACTGGAACGTTGCCGCGTCGATCACCTTCGCCTCTTTCGCGTCATACGCGCCCAATACTTTGAATTCTTTTTTTGATTTCTTAAAGAATTCTTTTGCAAACTTCGCCACGATTCCCGCGACATCATAAATCGATTTTGTCGCAAATACCGTACCGAGTTGCGCTTCGAATTTTGTGGTGTCCACCGGAACTCCTGCGTCTTTCATCGCGATTTGCAGCAGTCTCTTCTTGAACACCTTGTATGTCGCACCAACCGCTTGGAGCGCGAGCTTTAATGTGCGAATATCCCCCGTTGGAACTCCAGTAAAATCGGTAAACACCAAACTTGCCGATTTTTTTATCTTCTCAACACCATCAACAACATGCTCTTTTTTTTGTGCTTTGGTTAACATATGAATCAACAAATAAAAAACGACCTTTAAGGCCGCGTCCTCGACAGGATTTATGCACGCGATGCGCGCCACCTGCTGTCTGCGGACTTATGGTGTATATCTTAACGTGTTCAATAAAAAAAGCAAGCGTTTGTTATTTTTACCTCGAATTTCATGTGAATCACAACGACAACTTCAGCTT
>CAYICF010000003.1:0-21817 GCA_964361805.1 uncultured Candidatus Saccharibacteria bacterium | reverse complement strand
GTTTCGGAGAAATGGAAGTGTGGGCGCTTGAAGGATATGGTGCTGCGTACACGCTGCAAGAAATGTTAACAATTAAGTCTGACGACGTGGTGGGCCGCTCCGCGTCGTATGAGGCAATCATCAAGGGAGAAAAAATTAAGGCGCCGAACATTCCCGCATCGTTTAATGTATTGGTGTCAGAACTAAAATCGCTCGGACTAAATGTCGAATTAATAAATCGTGACGAAGCTCCCGCAGAAGAATCATCCTAACTATATGGATTTTAATGGCATCAAATTAAAAATTGCGTCCCCGGAGGACATTCTGAAATGGTCGCACGGCGAAGTAGTGAAGCCGGAGACGATTAATTATCGCACACAGCGTCCAGAAAAAGACGGTCTATTTTCCGAGCGTATTTTTGGTCCAACAAAAGACTGGGAGTGTTATTGCGGGAAATATCGTCGCATTCGCTATAAGAATGTGGTGTGTGATAAGTGCGGCGTAGAGGTAACGCGCTCAATCGTGCGCCGCGAACGCATGGCGCATATTGCGCTTGCTGCGCCAGTAATGCACATTTGGTTTTTGCGTAGCGCGCCGTCGAAGGTGGGATTATTACTTGATGTATCGGTGCAAAAACTTGAACGCGTCGTCTACTACGCTTCATATATAGTGACCGCGATGAGCGAAGAGAATCGGAAGCGCGCACTGCATGATTTAGAGAGCGAATTTAAATCTCGCAAAAAGAATATCGATGGCGAGGATATGAGCGGCGACGAATTAAAATCGAGCTTTTTGGAGACAAAAAATGAGTTGCAGGCATTGCGCGTAGGGACGATCGTGAGCGAAAGCGAGTATCACGATCTCGCAAAACGCTTTGGCGACGTCTTTGAAGCAGGAACGGGCGCAGAGAGCATTAGAAAAATTTTAGAAAATTTGGATTTGAAGGCAATCATCGCGGAAGTGAAGCGCGAAGTAAAAGGCGCAGAAGATTCGCTCGCCGAAGCGCGTTTGCTCCGTCGGTTAAAACTTGCAAGCGCCATGCTCCGCGAAGGGCAGCGCCCAGAGTGGATGGTCTTGACCGTGCTTCCAGTGATGCCGCCCGACCTTCGGCCAATGGTGGCATTAGATGGCGGCCGGTACGCAACATCGGACTTGAATGATCTTTATCGTCGCGTGATCAACCGCAACAATCGTTTGAAGAAATTATTAGCACTCCACGCACCAGAGGTTATTGTGACAAACGAAAAGCGCATGCTGCAAGAGGCAGTGGATGCATTGATCGATAATTCTGCTCGTTTTGGTGCACAGCAACTCTCGGCGCAGCGTCGGCCGCTCCGATCGATTGCCGACATGTTAAAAGGGAAGCAAGGAAGGTTTCGTCAGAATTTGCTCGGCAAGCGCGTCGACTATTCCGGCCGCTCTGTGATCGTGATCGGACCAGAGTTAAAACTCCATCAGTGTGGATTGCCAAAAAAGATGGCGCTCGAAATGTTCAAACCATTCGTAATCAACAAGATCATCGAGCGTGGTTTGGCGCACAACATTCGAAATTCTAATCGGTTGATCGAGGCAGCGCCGCCAGAGATATGGGAAATTTTGGAAGAAGTCATCGTGAACAAAAAAGTACTCTTAAACCGTGCGCCAACGCTGCACCGATTGGGCGTGCAAGCATTCCAGCCGATTTTGATCGAAGATTTAGCCATTCGCATTCCGCCAATGGTATGCACTGCATTTAACGCCGACTTTGACGGCGACCAAATGGCCGTGCACTTGCCGATGACCGAAGAGGCGCAAAAAGAAGCGAGCGAAATTATGCTGTCTTCCGTCAACCTGCTGAAGCCTGCGACCGGAGATCCGATCGCCATTCCTAC
Organism: uncultured Candidatus Saccharibacteria bacterium; assembly: GCA_964361805.1. Classification (GTDB taxonomy): domain Bacteria; phylum Patescibacteriota; class Minisyncoccia; order UBA6257; family JAUSGH01; genus CAYICF01. The sequence continues at coordinate 19,967 of CAYICF010000003.1, read as the reverse complement.
ACAAGACATCGTGCTCGGTTGCTATTATTTGACGCGTGAAAAAGCTGGCGCAGTAGGCGAGGGGAAAACGATGGCGAGCGTTGATGAGGCTCGGATTGCATACGACATGGGCTATCTGGATTTACAAGCGAAGATTAAAATTGCGAATCCGAAGAATCCGAGCGAACGCATCGAAACAACGATCGGGCGGATCATCTTCAACGAAGCACTACCGACAGACTTCGAATACGTGAACACGCTACTCGACAAAAAAGGATTGCAAAAGGTGGTGGGGCTGATCATCAATCGATACGGCAACGCAGAGTCTGCTGCATGTCTCGACGCTGTCAAGCGCGTGGGATTTGAGTTTGCTACAAAGTCGGGCATCAGCTGGGGCATGGACGACATGAAGATCCCAGTCGAAAAGCCAGCGCTCATTGCTGAGGCTGAAAAAGAAGAAGCAAAAATTCGTGATCAGTACAACGAGGGGCTCCTGACCGAGAGCGAGCGGCGTGCACGCGTCATTAGCATTTGGGACAAAGTGAAGGGGAAGATTTCAAAATTGATTCCACAAACGCTTGGCGAGCAAAGTTCAATTTATTCGATCATCGCCTCTGGTGCTCGTGGATCGTGGTCGCAGCCGGCGCAGATGATGGGTATGAAGGGTTTGGTGCAAAATCCAAAAGGGGAGACTATCGAGCTTCCAGTGAAGTCGTCGTTTAAAGAGGGCTTCTCGGTGCTTGAATATTTCATCTCAACGCACGGTGCGCGTAAGGGTACGACCGATACGGCTTTGAAAACTGCATCCGCAGGGTACCTCACACGTCGATTAGTTGACGTGTCACAGGACTTGGTGATTCGCGAAGAAGATTGCAAAGCAAAAGAAGGCATCGAGCTTCGCCGAAGCGATGGTGCAGAGTTTGGACATTCATTCGCGAGCAAAGCGTTTTCGCGCACCGTGTTTCAAGATGTAAAAGTAGGGAATAAAATTTTAGCGCGCGCTGGTGATATTATCGACAAACAAGCCGCAGAAGCGATCGAAGCGTCTCCGGTGGAGTCCGTGTGGGTGCGTTCGCCAATTACCTGCAAGACGCTTTATGGTGTGTGCGTGGCGTGTTATGGATTTGATCTTGGGAATAACAAGCCTATTAAAATTGGCGAGGCAGTAGGAATTGTTGCCGCACAATCCATCGGCGAACCAGGCACACAACTCACCATGAGAACGTTCCACATCGGTGGCGTGGCCGGTGCTGACATTACGCACGGCTTGCCTCGCGTGGAAGAAATTTTTGAAGCGCGCCCGCCAAAGGGCCGCGCACCAATGGCAGAGGAAGACGGTGTTGTTGAGGCAGTCGAGGAAAAAGGGTTACTCAAAATAATTCGAGTACAGAGCGGAGGGACAAAGAGTGGAACAACGAACGAATATGCGGTCACCAAAGGTTCGGAAATCTTCGTGAAAGTTGGGGACGCCGTGAAAAGGGGTCAGCAATTGTCCGAAGGAAACCTCGACATCAAAGAATTGTTGAGTCTTCGTGGCATCGAGGCAGTTCGCCAATATATCGTCACCGAGGTGCAGCGTATCTACATCGGAGAAGGTGCATCCATTAACAATAAGCACATCGAAATCATTATTCGTCAGATGTTCTCGCGCGTGAAGATTAAAGAAAGCGGCGATACAAATTTTGTTCCTGGCGAAGTCATCGAAAAAGCAAAGTTTTTGGAGGTGAATCGTGCAGCAAAGAAGGCAGGAAAGTCGCCCGCAAAAGCAAAGCAAATCTTGATGCCGATTACGAAAGTCGCGCTCTCAACCGAAAGCTTCTTATCGTCCGCGTCTTTCCAAGAAACTGCGCGCGTATTAATCAATGCCGCAGTTGAGGGTAAGGTAGATATTCTCCGAGGTTTGAAAGAGAATGTCATCATCGGGCGTTTAATTCCGGTGGGCACAGGACTCCATGCGCACGAAAATCTGGCAATGAACGCGGAAGAAAGCGGAGAAGCGGAAGTATAAAAGTAGGATTGTCATCCCAGAAATATCCCCAATCACGGGGATATTTTTGTGATATAATAAAAGCATGAATCCCGTTAGAAACGCAGATGCCGTTACGCGCACATCTCTATCAAGCAGCGGGAGACAGAAAGAAATTTTATAAATTATCAACACTTTAATTTCTAACGGGATGAAGCGAAAAAAGCACGATGTATTTGCAGTATGGCTTGGCAGTCTTATCTTTGTTTTTTTACTCGGGGTTACGCTCACATTTGCGTTCGCTGCGCCAGGAAGTTCGCCGCCCTTGGGCAGTGGTGCCATTAGCGCAGCCGCAAATGGGAATGTTGGGATTGGCCTGACAACCGGCGTAGCCCCAGCGCAGAAACTCGACGTGAACGGTAACATTAAAGCGTCTGGACTTTGTCTTGGCGGAATTTGTAATTCATTGTGGCCAAGTGCGGCAGGGAGTATCGTCGTCACCACAGTTTCAAGCGGCACCAATTCCACCACCAACACCGCCGACTGCGGTGCAAAAAAAGTAATCAGCGGCGGCTGCGCAACCGCGAAAGGCTATTGCAAGATATACAAATTCGGCATCGTCAATAACGGCTGGCAATGCGAGTGGGGTTCAGACAAAGGAGGGAGCGCGCAATGCAATGGAGTAACCGACGGCGGCCAAGCAACCGCATATTGTATTTAATCGATGAACAAAAAAATCTCCATCGGCATCGGCGCAGCATTCGGGGGATTTTTTCGCGCGGCTTGCAAAGAATGGCAAATTTTGTTTTAATAAAAACATGAAGAAGATATACGTAATCAAAACGAAATACGGCACGTTCAAAGTGGCAATTTGGCTCGACCCTGAAGATAGGGCGTATCTTGTGCAATGTATAAACCTTCCAAGCATTGCAACGTTTGGCAAAACGTTGCTCGAAGCAAAAAAAATGGCTAAAGACGCCATAAAGCTTTTTTGTGAGTGTGCAATACATGACGGCAAGGTGGTTGCCGACGACAACGGTATGATAAAAGGAAAGATAGTAAGGAGCGCGCGAATTTTGACGTTGGTTTCATGAGCAACACTCCATCTTTGAGCGCAGCACAAATCCTTAGGGGATTGCTTCGAGGTGGCTTTAAAGTTGTGCGCCAAACGGGAAGTCACATTATCCTTCGTCACGTTGCTGATACAACGCGACAAACATTGGTTCCAAGGCACGGCCGCAAAAATATTCCGAAGTGGCTGTTCTACGAAATTTTGAAACAAGCACGAATAAGCGCCGATGATTTTTTGAAATTGCTGTAGCGGTTTATCATTGCGAGCCTGCCTGCCGGTAGGCAGGGAGCGAGCTCGCGCCGCGGCAATCTTACGATGACATTCTAAAATATCCCCAACCGCCTTCGGGGATATTTTTGTGCGCGTGATATACTAAAAAAATAGACAAGCGTATCTCCATCGGCATCGGCGCAGCATTCGGGGGATTTCTCCTTGGCGTGTTTGTGCTCTCGACGCTTGCCGCTCCAACGCAAAACCCTCCCGGGGGCAGTGGCGCGATTCAGTCGCTTGGAACGGGCGAGGTAGGAATTGGCACGGCGGCCATCGTCGGTCAATCGTTAACGATTGGAGGGAATATTCAGGTTGCCGGCGCGATAAATGCCACCGGCAATATAACTGTTGGTGGGCTATGTCTCGGCGGGGTTTGTAATACTACGTGGCCAAGCGGAGGGGGGAATCCCTACTATAATTCTTTGCAGTCAGGTACGGCCACAAATTATAATAAGCTTACTTGCCCTAGTGGGAAAAAAGTGATCGGGGGCGGTTGTCGATCTTTAGCTAATTGTTTGATGCAGTATTCGTACCCAGATAATGCTGATCATAGCTGGAATTGTGGTTTTAACCCAAGTACAAATTGCGGGGCAAAAGCATACGTGATCTGTTTGTAATGGGTAGATAATATACTAGCAATGATGGTTAAAAAAGATTTGATAGAGCCAAATGACCGACTAGCATTGACGGTTGACGTTTTGTTCGTATTTTTGCTACAGTATCAGTAATGTCCGACGAGGTCATGGAAGACAAAAAAGAATACGAGCTTTCCTATCTCGCCCCCACCGAAGAGGCGAGTATTGAGGTTGAAAAGGCAATTGCTGCGATAGGAGGGGAGGTGGCGACAAAAGGGCCGTTGCAGAATATGCGATTGGCGTATCCAATCAAAAAGCACGCCTCTGCATATTTCGGATTTTATTACGTGAAAGCACTGCCCGATGCTGTTGTAAAATTACACGATATGTTGCGCGTCAACAAAGGCATTTTACGTCATCTCATCGTGACTCCTCCGATAAAAGCCGTACCTCGAGGGGAGCGTTTTGTGCGCGATGCGCGAAAAGCGCCACCGAGCGCTGGTGTGCCAAAAATCGAAGAAGTGAAGCCTGCGCAGCCACAAATTTTAAGCAACGAAGGTCTGGAAAAAGAACTGCAGCAGATATTGCAATAAAATTCGAAATCCGAAGCACGAAACTCGAAACAATAATAAAATTCAAATAATTAAACTTTTAAAAATTTCCGTTATTCGAATTTGTTTCGTATTTCGATATTCGTATTTCGGATTTATCATCGCATGAATCTAAACAAAGCCATTATCGCTGGACGATTAACCGCAGATCCGCAACTGCGCCAAACAACAAGTGGTCAGCCAGTCGCAAGCTTTGGGGTGGCGACCAATCGTGTATGGACGGATAAGGCCGGCGCGAAGCAAGAAGCGGTGGAGTATCACAATATCGTGGTGTGGGGGAGGCAGGCCGAGATCGCGAGCAAATTTTTAATGAAAGGGGCGATTGTGTTGGTCGAGGGGAGGCTGCAGACGCGTGGGTGGGTCGATAAGACGGGCGGACAAAGGAAGACAACCGAAATCGTCGCAGAGCGAATCCAGTTCGGTCCACGCGCAGGAGGGTTCGGCGGCGGTCCGCAGATCGGAAACGCTGTGGCGCCCGCACAAGCGCCACAAAGCACAGCCCCAGAGTTGCCTATTATCGAGATCGAAGACGAAATCAAGGCAGAGGATCTACCATTTTAGAATGCCGTGAGAGCCAATCATGTTTTACGTCTATGTCTTGCGTAGCAAGAAGGATAGTCGTTGGTATACTGGATCTACGAAGGATTTACGAAAGCGCTTCATCGAACATAACACTGGAGCGTCATGCGCAACTAGACATCGTGGCCCATTTGAATTAATATACTACGAAGCGTGTTGTGATGAGCACGATGCAAGGTCGCGAGAATTATATTTAAAATCAGGAATGGGTAAGCGTTATCTACGAAATCGAATGAAGCGCTTCTTGACTCTAATGGAATGAATCCCGTTAGAAATACAAATGTTATTCTATGTTATACAATTATGACGAGGTCAGAGATAGCGTTAAATTTCAAGAATTATAAACACCTTAATTTCTAACGGGATGAACCAATGCTACTTCTGCTCGCAAAACATTCCCGAAGTTGATTACAAAGACCTCGCAACACTGCGTCGTTTTGTGTCGGGTCAGGCAAAAATCGTTGATCCGCGATACACCAACAACTGCGCGACGCACCAGCGGAAACTTGCTTCGGCAGTGAAGCGGGCGAGATTTATGGCGCTCCTGCCATTCGTGAGGAGATAGAGAATTTTTGATGGGAAATGACACATGATCGACCTCGATTTTTTTCATCGACTAAATAATCTTGCCGATCAAAGCGGACTGCTTGATGTTGTCATTATTTTTTTCGCAAGTCCGGCGATATACATCCTGGGGACAGGAGTAATTGTACTGATGCTCTATGACGCAACGCGCAAGATGCAATATTATCGGGTGGCGCTCACGGCGCTCTCGTTGCTTGTCGCACGCGGACTCGTTGTGCCCATTATTCGATTTTTCTATGACCGTCCGCGGCCATTTGTAGTATTTTCGGACATCACAACGTTGGTCGCAAAAGCCACAAGCGACCCATCGTTTCCATCGGGCCATGCGACGATCGCTTTTGCACTCGCTGGAGTATTATATTATGCAAAGTTTGCTAATTCCGTATGGTGGAAATCAGCAGTAGTAATCGCGGCACTGATCGCAATTGCGCGCGTAATTTCCGGCGTGCATTATCCAAGCGATATTGTAGTTGGTGCGCTTATCGGTTGGGCGAGCGCATGGTTCACGAGAAAATATCTTCTCGCATCAAAAAAATAATCCACCATCCGCGCGAGAGAACGGCGCTGCATATTTGATATAATATAAATATGCAGCGTAAACATGTTCACATTCACGCCCTATATCTCGGTAGTCTCATCATCGCTTTTGTGCTCGGCGGCGTCGCAACGGCGTTCATTAGCATTCCGGGATTTTCAAGCGCCGCGGGGTTGAGCACGCTTCGCGTAAGCGGAAACATTGTTGCAGGAGGCAATATAGCAAGCGCAAGGTTTTTTGGAGATGGAAGCGGACTCACAAATTTGCCTCTAGCAAAAAAGCCACAAAGCATCATCGGGCCAGTCGCGAGCCTCAACCAAGCGGCGAATAAATTTCAAAGTATCGCGGCGTGCCCAGTAGGGAAATCAGTAGTTGGTGGTGGATGTAATTTTACCGACTATAGCCAAGCAACAACATACAGCTCAATCCCACGGGCCGATGGCAATAGTTGGCTGTGTGAATCACAGGCGCCGGGAGGGGTGCTCGACCCAATTACGAAAATGACTTCAAATACCGCACCAGCTCCACAAGTCGCAAGTAGCAATCCAGTTGGTTTTGGGGGAGCTTTTGTTGCATTTAATAAAATTTTTACTGATAACTGGTATCCCAATGCACAAGCAGGAATCCTACAACTTGATTTTGGGGTAAATAATGCAAAAACAGTTGTCGAATATACAATTACTCCAGATCCAACGCTGAGCGCTTCTCCAAAAAGTTGGAAGTTCGAGGGGAGCAATGATGGAGTTGCGTTTACCACACTTGATACGCGAACCAATATCGCGCCTTGGGGCGTGAAAACAAGCTTTGGTTTCGCAAATAATACGGCATATCGCTACTATCGATTAAACGTTAGCGCAACAAATGGATATGTAACATTTTTTATTTATGAGCTAGAAATGAAATTGTCAACAGCCGCACAATCAATGATCGCATATGCGCTCTGCCAAGAGGCGCAATAGGTTGACGTTGGGGTAGGGGTTGGATATGATAGGAGGATTATGAGACAGTGTGCGTTGTGCAGCAAAGGATCAATCATGGCCGGGACGCGATATTTGCTCCGCGGGCATTATAATCCAACAAATTGGACGCGAAAATATCCGAATTTACAAAAAACGAAAACGCCCGAAGGCAAACGAGTTTTAGCATGCACTGGGTGTATGCGTTCAATGAATAAACCAATGCGCGCAACGCGCCATGAATCGAATCCGGCACCGAAAGCAGCGGCAAAATAATACGCGCGAGGAGGCGCGTATTATTGTTATAAATACGGGCTGTAGTATATCGGCAGTACGCATGCATGGGGTGCATGTAGGCCGGGTTCGATTCCCGGCAGCCCGACAGATTAACTTTTTTTCGCAATAATCGCTCCGACGATCAGTGCGCCGCCAATGAAGGTGGCGATGCTCGGCCGTTCGCCGAGAAATAAAATCGGCAACGCGACGCCGCTGATATTTTCGCCGAGCGTCACGAGGCTACCTCGGAGACCGCCTGAGGTACGGACGAATTCAAGCCAAAAATAAAATAAAATTGCAGTGGAAAAAACACCGAGCGCAAACGTTGTGGCAAGCGAGGAAAAGTTAAGGTGCGCCAAGGTAATGCCGCCGCGTCCGACAACGTAGGGGAAGAGAAAAAGAATACCAACAAGAAATGTATTAAACACAATCGTGATCGAGTTGACGTCGGGATGTCGGCGCGCAAAAAGCGGACCAAGCACCGAATACAGCGCCCATCCGATCGCGGCAAGCAGCACGAAGAGGTCGCCCCGCCAACGCATCGTAAAAAGAGAGAAAGCAAAATTACCGTTCGTCACAATCAATATTGCGCCAAGGGATGCGATGCAAAAGAGCGCGATGTCACGTCGGGTGATCGTTTCTTGAAAAATTATCACTGAGAAAAAAACAATGAAAACGGCACTTGTGTTGAATAAGAGGCCGTAATTCGCTGCCGTTGTATGTGTCAGTCCAATAAAGCCGAGGATCATACCTCCGCCAATGCCCGATGCGGCAAGCGCAAGAAAAAGAAGAAAGTTATTACAAAGTAATTGCAACGCGGCGTATAATTTTTTTTGATGCCACAACACAAGCATAAAACAGGCGACGCTGATGATGAGCCGGATGAGAATAAGGGCATCAGGCGTGAAAACGGGAAACGCAAATTTTCCTAAGACGCCAATTGCGCCGCCAAAGAAAGCAAGGTAGAGTATAATACCGATGGTTGATAGGGGCATGAGTCAATTGTACGACACGCGTGAAAGCGGAGGTAGTAAATGAAGCCTTGGATGAACGCGGGGGAGTATTGTGCGGGCATTGACTATCGGCTTGCCGATGAGCCAAGCGTCGTTGTCGAAAGACGCGAGCTTGAGCAACGCGGAGTCATCTATCCATACCGTGTGATTCGTTCGCGCAAGATCGGCAAATCGGATCGCATGATGATGATTCGCGCCGGCACCCATGGCGAAGAGGTCGCAGGCCCGCTGACGCTTTTGTGGTACTTGAAGCAAATCATTGATCGGATCCATGCGGCAGGATTGAAGGCGATCATCGTGCCGCTCGCAAACCCATGGGGGTTCGAACACGGCGAGCGGTACAGCGAGCGTGGTCCTCGTGGAAACGATGATGCAATCTGCTACATACTTCGCGACGGGACGATTGTCGACGATCTCGGGTCTGGCAGCGATTTTCAAACATGGTTTTGGTCGCATCGTGGTCCGGCAGATCGACCGTGGGATGCGACTGGACTTCCCGCGGAAACAAAATGCTGGCTCGAGCTTTTTGAGCGCGAGTGGCAAGAACACCCGTGGCAGTTTGTGGCATTTCTCGATTTACATCAGGACTATTTCATCAAGGATCGTCCTGGTGCATATCACTACGCATTCGGCGACCTCGTGCGCTACGAAGCGATCGTCGCTGAAATCGAAAAGCGAGTGCCTATTTGTGTGAACGAAGCGATTGGAAGCGGCTGTAACGGTGCGCCGCTCACGACGAACAATCGTGGATTCATTGTTCGTCACGATGGGTCGACCGTGGACGCAGCGTATCATCTCGGCATCCCGCACGTTGTGACCGTTGAAACGCTCGGCGCGACGCCCATCGGAGATGCGTGTGCCGTGAATCTCGAATGGATCAATGGCATCATAGACATCGCGTGTCTCCACCAATAGCGCGCATGCGTTTGGTGGATTTTTTTTATGAAAAGGAATATCATCAATAGAATCGACGTCCATTGAAAATTGCACAATCAGGAGAGCGACGATGCAAATCACAAAACAGTTGATCGGTGACACGCGTATACCGTTCGTCACGATGAAAGGCGACAAACCAGGGCGCAGGGTCGTCGTTGTTTCCGGGATGCACGGAGGGGAATTGACTGGAATGAAAGCGGCGCATTGTCTCATAGAGATCGTCAATATCGCACGGGGAACGCTCTACGTGATTCCGAGCGCAAACGCACAAGGAATAACGTTGGGCATGAGAAACGCACCCATTGATCTCGGGTGGCGAGGCATACGCGAAGGCGACGATCTGAATCGGTCATTTGTCGGACGTTATCGCAGCGGCACGACAAAGCGTCTTGCGTGGCAGATCTACAATCTGGTGCGGGATGTAAATCCGACGGTCGTCATCGATCTCCACAACTGGGTTGATCCTGCTACAAACTTCGCGATCATTGATCGGCCGTTGAATGAGCGAGCGTGTTTCGCGACAAGTCATGCTGAAGCGTTTGCGCGCGTATTTGGAGTGCCGATGTGTCACGATTTGCCGCGAGCGCGCTATGTTGCGGTCGGTCACGACAAGAGTTTGACCGGCGCGCTCGTAAATCACGCGCACATTCCCGCGTTTACCGTTGAGCTTGGTGGCGCATACAGCGCAAAAAACGTTTTTATAGGCGTCACGGGACTCTTGAACGTGTTGAAGCATTGCAACATGCTTACCGAAGACGTGTGGGTGCCGCGCATCGCGCAAAATGAAAATGCAGATGCGATGCGGCTTGAAGAAGTGTGCAAGAAAGGATTCCAAGGAGAGGTGCGGTATTGGGTAAAGCCAGGACAGTTGGTTGTAGCAGACGCGCAGCTTGCGACGTTGTTTTCTGCAAATCACGATTGTGTGATTGGCTATGAATTTGCAAAACAAGTAGGCATCATCCTCGCGCTTGGGCCAAAAAAGCATCAGACGAAAAGCGAGCCGCTCGTCACGATGGCGGTATGCGAAAGGAGGATGCCATGGAAAAAAGGAGAGTTCGGAAGATTCCTCGACTGCCAATCCGCGTCTACGAGCACATGATGAGCGGTGGATGCGGTCTTGGCGCGATCCGCACATTGCTCGGCGCATTCGGCATCCGTGCGACAGAGCACGAGCTCGCGCCGATCTGCCGCATTTCAAAGGAGCTCGGCATTACGCCCAAGGCTATCGTGCGCGCATTGAAGCGTTATGGCTTTAAGGTGTTGATGAATCAAGAGCAGACGCCGTCGGTATGTTGGCGTGGTATCACGCATTGGGTGCGTCGCGGCACGCCGGTATTGGTGGATTGGTTTGCAGCGGGAAAACGTTGCAACGCCATTCCCGACGGCCATTACTCGGTGATCATCGGAGCCGGCGAAGACGAACACGGAGTGAAATGGGTCTGGCTCGGCAATCCCGAGTTCCATTGGTTGGCTGATCGTGTGCAGCGCGTGAAGTGGTCGGAGTTCTTGCGCGCATGGTTCGACTTTCATGGTCGTATCCCCACGAAGAAAACACATTTCTTCACGCGACTTTGGATTGTGCCGTATCTCGCAGTGACGAAGTAATCCTCGCGCAGACAGTGTCTGCCCGAGGATTTTTATTACGTAAAAGATCCTCGAGGCCTCAGCGTGCATAGTCACCATCTTCATAACTATTGCTATAGCAATAGTTATGAAGGCACGCACGGGACAGCAAGCGCACGATGTTCAGTTTTCCAGTCGGAAAACTGAACATCGTGCAATCAGCATGTAGGGTGTAGTACAGTGATGCTATGGCCGACACCGTAACCGAAGTTAAAGAAAAATTAAATTTTGTTGAATTCTTGCGCGGGTACATCAAGCTGATCCCTGCAGGCAGAAATTTCAAGGCACTGTGTCCGTTTCATAAGGAAAAGACGCCATCGTTTTCTATCTCGCCCGATCGGCAAATGTGGTACTGTTTCGGTTGCTCGCAAGGCGGCGATGCGTTTAAATTTCTGATGCAATATGAAAATATTGAATTTTTTGAAGCGTTAAAAATCCTTGCTGAAAAAACAGGGGTGCAGATGAGCGTAATGGCCGCCGGAGGCGACGCAAATAAACAAATATACGAAATCAACCGGCTTGCGAAAGATTTTTTCCGCACACAGTTGCACGAGACGCAATCCGCGTATCACGCAGCAGCAAAACAATATATTGATAGTCGAGGATTGTCTGCGGAGACAATACAAACATTTGAAATTGGTCTTGCGCCTACCACAAACGACGTACTTTTTCGATTTTTAGTCGCACAAAAAAAGACCGTACAGGATATCGAAAAATCGGGTCTCGCCATTCGGAGCGAACGTGGCACATATTGGGATCGGTTCCGAAGCCGTATGATGTTTCCGCTCTACAATCAATTCGGGAAAGTCGTGGGATTTACCGGGCGCATATTGCCGCTTCCAGGAATTCAAACCGAAAACGTAGGGAAGTACGTGAATAGTCCCGAAACGTCAATTTTTAGTAAGTCAAAAATATTGTACGGATTGCACCAAACCAAAAATGCGATTCGTGACACACGCACCGCAATTGTGGTCGAGGGACAGATGGATTTTTTAATGATGTGGCAGGACGGCATTAAAAACGTGGTGGCCTCTTCTGGTACGGCACTCACGACCGAACAGTTGACAATGCTGCGCCGTCTCGCGGACACCATTATTTTGAGCTTCGATACCGACGCCGCAGGTCAAGCAGCAGCAGAGCGGAGCATTGATCTTGCAGCAGCGCAGGATTTTACGGTAAAGATTTTAAACACTGGGGAATATAAAGACGCGGCGGATGTGGTGAAAGCTGCCCCCGGAAAGATGGTAGAGTTTGTCGCAGCCGCAAAGACCGCAATGGAGTTTTATTTCGAACGGTATCCGGTCACGGGTATTGATCGTGCCGCGCAAAAGAAAAACATCCGCGTGATTTTGGAAAAAATTCGCGCAGTGGCAAGTCCCGTGGATCGCGCAAATGCATTGCGAGATCTCGCAATGCGTGCCGAGTTGCGCGAAGAAGTGCTCGAGGCCGAAATGGCAGCGCTGCCGAAAGTTGCTACGCCGACGACGATAGCACAATCTATAGCGTCGACAGCGAGTAAAGCTGCGGAACCACAAACGCGCGTTGATCGTATCGCTGAGCGACTGATCGCGATTGTGCTCGAAAAGCCAGAGAAAAAAGCAGAAGCCGAGGCTGCACTTGTCGCGCTTGGTGGAATATACGCGGTATTAATCCGGAGCATTCAGGACGGAAAATTTATTGAAGTTCCAAGCGAGCTTGCGTCGGTTGCTGATCGCATTGCGGTAGGGGCGGTATTTGCCGGAGCCGAAAACATAGTGGGGCGCGAAAAGGAATTTGCGAGGCTCGTCGAGGAATTGCGCGTGGAATATCTCAAGGTGGAACGTGAGCGTCTGCGTCGAGCAATTGCGCGCGCAGAGCAAAGCGGCGACGAAGTGGGGCTCGAGGAGCTGCTGAAAAAATTTGACGGAGTGGTCAAGGAACTGCATACTATGAGCTAATATGGCCAAGAAAAAAGCCGCGAAACGACCATCGGTAAAACAAAAGAAATCATCAAAAGCGAGCATTAAGAAGAAGGGGGCGCAGAATAAAAAATCAAATATCGATCAAGCGCGTCTTAACGATCTTGTCGATCGGGGCCGCTCGCGTGGATTCGTGACCGACACAGAAGTGCTCAACGGATTCCCGCACATTGAAGACAATATTAAATTTCTTGACGAAATATATAGCCGCCTCGAAGAGGTCGGCATCCGCGTGATCGAAACGTCGCAATTGATCGAATCGCCAAAAGACAAGGACGAAGTGAGCGTCAAAGAGCTCGAAGAAGCAACGCAAATTCATGGCGAGTTGCCCGATGCGGTACAAATGTATTTGAAAGAAATCGGAAAAACTCCGCTCCTGACGTCTGATGACGAAAAAGAATTGGCGAAACGCGTGGAAGCCGGAGACGAAGAAGCGCGTCGTAAATTTATTCAAGCAAACTTGCGTCTCGTGGTTTCGATTGCAAAGCGATACGTGAACCGTTCGCCAAATTTAAGCATTCTCGACCTTGTACAAGAGGGGAACATTGGCCTTTCGCGCGCAGTGATAAAATTTGACTATCGTCGCGGGTTTAAATTTTCGACGTATGCAACCTGGTGGATCCGCCAAGCCATCACGCGCGCGTTAGCCGATCAAAGCCGCACCATTCGTATCCCGGTGCACATGGTGGAAGTCATTTCAAAATATACGCAAGCGAAGCGTCGATTGCTGCAAGAACTTGGTCGTGAGCCATTAGCCGAAGAAATCGCGATCGAAATGAACATGCCGCTTGAGAAAATTCATCATATTCAAAAGATTTCTCAAGAGGTCATTTCTCTCGAGTCGCCGGTTGGCGATGACGACGAAGACTCCACGCTCTCAGAATTTATTCCCGACGAGCGGAACTTAACGCCAGCACAAACTGCGTCGCAAGCGTTGCTTCGGGAAAAAATAAAAATCATTTTAAAAGATTTGACGCCGCGCGAACAGGAAATTTTAAAAATGCGATTTGGACTCGAAGACGGCATCACGCACACACTCGAAGAAGTGGGGAAAGAATTTGGCGTCACGCGCGAACGTATCCGTCAGATTGAAGCGAAATCGCTCACGCGTATCAAGGGCCACGAAAAGGCGAATATGTTGGAGGGGTACTAGCAAGTAAATAGTGAAAAGTTAAAGATGAACAGTGGAAAGCAGGCCTGCCTGCCGGTAGGTAGGAATCTAGTACCGCGACAAAATGTTTTGGATCCAAGCATGTGCTGGGAGGACAGAGCTGGGGTTGACTTTTTATGCGCTTATTGCTAGTATATAAGCTGGTTTCCAAGTGGAATTCCTCGGGAATTTTTTAGTGAAGTGAGGTGTGTCATGTTGATTTGCTTGAACTGTGCAGGCAAGGACCAACACGTGGCGCTCCGCGGTGGGCTCACCGAGGGGCACGAGCGTAGTCACCGGAAGCGTGGTCAGCGGATGATCGCGCGAGAGATGCCGACGGCGGAGGCGAATCGTCTCGTCGCGGAAGCCGAGGCGCGGCGAAAGAGGACGCCGGAAGAGATCGAAGCCGAGGCGCGGCGAAAGAGGACGCCGGAAGAGATCGAAGCCGAGACGCGCGAGCGGCGTCGCGCGCAGCAGAAAGCCGAAGAGGCGGCCGCTCTGCAACGTAGGGCCGAGCGGAAGGCCGCGGAATCGGCGGCACACGCGGCTCGTGTGGCCAAGCGGGCCGCCGAGGCCGAGGTGCGGCCGGCGGTCATGGTGGTCGTCGATCCGCACGCCGGAAAGATCGAGTGCGAGTGCGGGAGGTGGGTGGTCGCGGAGCACATGGCGGCGCACCAGCAGAACCCCGACTGCCTGAGGAAGCGTCGGGAGAAGCGCGCCGCTGTGCGGGATCAGGAAGCGTGGCGGGAAGTGGTCGCGGAGGCTTCGGCAAACGAAGCCGCCGAGAATTACCTCGAGTCGCTCGGCATTCCGGATGAGCTGCCGGTCGCCGCGGAAGAGCCGATCGAGGAGGCGAAGGTTCCCGAAGTGGAGCCGCTCCCGACGCCGGTTCTGCCTGCGAATCCGGCCCCGCTTGTGGCCGCAAAGCCGAAGAAGGGCATCCTGGCCCGACTTTTCGGCAGATAGGCCGCGAGTAAGAAGATCCGATCCCCGTCCCGACGCGATGCGTCGGAGCGGGGATTTTTTATTCCTTCAATCCCACTTTGATCCCCAACGACGAGAAACAACGCTGCGCTCTCTTTTTCTTTTGAATGTGCCTAGCGGAGATGAGGGAAACGCCACCACGAGCAAAAAGGAAGGATATCTGCAAAAATGCGCTGCGTGAGTCCCACGACGTCATTCGTCGTGGTCGAGTTCGCATTTTTGCATGATATTCCAACGATGAGCGAGTAGGTGTGCGTCCCGCATCGGAGCGTGCACGAGAAAAAGAAAAAGAGCGCGCAGAGTTGATATGAGGAGCCCTTTATGCTATAGTCTTCCCTATGGGTACAAACCGTAAAAAGGCTATATTTTCTTTATGTTTTCTTGTATTGTTATTGATTGTAATTAGTCCAGCGTTCGCCGCAGAAACCGCAAGCACGAATCGAGCATCCGAGGCGACCGGTATCCTGCCAAGTAATCCATTTTACTTCTTCAAAGAGTGGGGACGAAGCATTCGTCGGACGCTTTCTTTTACCGACCTCAAAAAAGCCGAAACACAGCTCAACGTTGTTGTGGAACAAATCGCGGAGATCGAAAAATTAAATGAACTTCGAGTTGAAAAACGTGAAGCGTTCGAGCGTGCGGTCGCAAACTATGAGACAAATATTGATCTTTTGAAAACGTATCTTTTGCCGGTTGCACAGCAAAAGGGAAATCTATTACACGTCCGCGCGTCAAAACAGTATGCGGTGTTGCAGGGACTATTAGGAAAATTTGAGGGCAAAGAGCAGACGCGAGAATTTGATGAGTTAGTATTACGCGCGATACGACAGCTTGTTGAAGCAACGGCGGTCGGTTTACAGGGAGGGGTCGACATTCAGACCGGTGTCGATGCAGGCGATAACGCTGAACGCGAATTACGCGGAGCATTGTTTGTGGAGCGACTTATGCGCGTGGTGCCAATCGAGGTAGTATATGAGTTGGCAAAGTTACAGCAAACATTAATTCAGAAATGGATCGGTCGTCCACGATTGCTCGAGATGCTCGGCGGCGTTCGTGACCAAGAGCCTTTGTTGCAGGTCATCGATATTGCCCGCGAAAAAGTGTTTGATAACGAAGTGAGAAATGTATTAAACATGATGCGTCAAGCAACACTCGATGAGTTGAAAGAAAAGGGAGTGACTGGTCGTGCGTTCGTGACGCAAGCGGTGAAAGACGGAAAGTCGTTTATTGATGATGTCGGGAAAAGAGTGGCGGCGGGCGGAGAACTTGCGGCGCAAGTCCGTACGTTGATAGAACGCGCAAAGTTCCAGCGAGCGGCAGCAGAGGCGTTCCTTGAAGATGGGAGTTTGGGAAACGCATATGGACAACTAGTCGGCGCGGTAACCGCAGCGCGGAACGCCGCGGTGCTGCTTTCAACAACGCCAGCAGAATATGCAACCGAGCTGCAATACATGCGGCAATACTTTGATGCCGCGATGGAACGTGTCCGAGCAGCGCGCCTCGAACCGAAGACGGCGTTACATTTGTTCACAAAAATCGGCGAAGCCGAGGTGGCCATAGCAAAGCTCGGCGATCTGATCGCCCAAAATTCCTCAGTCGTAAAAATCGTGACGGCAACGCGCGTCGTGGAATCGATGTTGGGGACATTGGATCAGTTGATTAAAGAGCGAGCAAAGTGACGCGAAGCGTCATCCTGATCTCGCACCGCGTTGCGAGAGAAGGATCTCGTTGCTATTGTAAGGCATATGACGTCTTTGGAAATTCGTAAACGATTCCTCGATTTTTTCGGGCGACACAATCATGCGATTGTTTCGTCGTCTTCGCTGATACCCGATGACCCTTCGGTGCTGTTCACGACTGCGGGTATGCAGCAATTTAAGCGGTATTACACCGGCGAACTCAACGCCCAAAAAGATTTTGGAAGTTTGAGCACTGCGTCGATCCAAAAATGTTTTCGCACTTCTGACATTGAAGAAGTCGGGGACGCGACACATCTCACGTTCTTTGAAATGCTCGGGAATTTTTCATTTGGTGGCTACTTCAAAAAAGAAGCGATCACGTTAGCGCACGAATTTATCACAAAAGAATTAGAGCTTCCCATTTCATACGTAACCGTGTTTAAGGGTTCGGCAACAGTACCGAAGGACGAGGAATCAAAACAAATTTGGAAATCATTAGGAGTGCACGATGTGCGCGAAGAGGGGATGAATGATGTCTTCTGGGGGCCAACGGGAACCGCTGGTCCGTGCGGACCAACAACCGAAATCTATTGTCGCGCAAGCAATGGGAAAGACGTCGAAATTTGGAACATCGTCTTCAATCAATTTTTTTATCCAGGATCGCGCGATGAATTATTGCGCGGCATTCCCGGAAAATCATTGGCGCCGCTTGGGGCAGCCGGCATTGACACCGGAGCAGGATTTGAGCGGATCGTCACAATCAAACAAGGCTGCGAAAGCGTATACGAAACTGATGTATTCCGCGAAGCGATGACGACGATCGCGGATGTGCGTGCGGGCGTACCGCAGCGGATCATGCGGGTCATTGCAGATCATCTGCGCGCGTCATATTTTTTAATTGCTGACGGCGTTCGTCCGGGAAATAAAGAAGCGGGATATATTCTGCGCCGATTACTCCGTCGCGTATGCGCATATATGAGCGTACACGACATCCACGCCCAGCTTTTCGAAAAATTACTTGCGGCGCTACAAAAGATGCTCGGCGACGTATATCCAGAACTCAAGAAAACAGAGGCAATGCTCGCCGTCGTCACAGAAGAGTATGAAAAGTTCAGCTCAGTGCTTGCGAATGGATTGAAAGAGTTGCAAAAATTAAAAACGGTAAGCGCAAAAGATGCTTTCTATATATATGAAAGTTTTGGCTTGCCGCTCGAGCTTATCAAAGAGATGGCGCCAAAAGATGCGACACAGCACATCGATCAAGCAGAGTTTGATAAGGCATTCGCCGAGCACCAAGCATTAAGTCGCGTGGGCGCAGAGAAAAAGTTCGGTGGCCACGGATTATTGCTCGATACCGGCGAATTGAAAGCAAAAGACAACACGGAATTAGAAAAAGTGATTAAGCTCCACACTGCGACGCATTTGCTTCAGCAAGCACTTCGCGATGTGTTGGGGAACGAGGTTGCACAAAAAGGCTCAGATATTACCGCCGAACGTTTGCGGTTTGATTTTTCGTTCCCACGCAAGGTAGCGCCGGAGGAACTCGCGCACGTGGAGGACATTGTGAATCAAAAAGTCGTCGCAGATTTACCAGTCGCGTTTCAAGAATTACCGAAAGAAGAAGCCGCAAAAACTGGCGCGCTTTATTTTTTCAAACAAAAATATCCCGAAAAAGTGAAAGTCTACTATGTCGGTCATTCGATAAGCGATGCCTATAGCAAAGAATTCTGCGGCGGTCCGCACGTCGACCATACGGGCACCATGGGAAAGTTCAAAATCTTGAAAGAAGAAGCGGTGGCCGCCGGTGTAAGGCGTATACGTGCGACGGTAGTCTAAGTAAGCGTAAAGCGAAAAAGCATGTGTCGTCATGAGAGTTATTTCCCCGTAGTCCCAAACGCTCCCCGATTTTTTTCTTTCATTTTTTTGACTTCATGAAGATGCGCTTTTGCATACGGCACAATGACCATTTGCGCAATGCGATCGCCGCGCGCAATAGTGACGGGCGCAGCGGTATAGTTCATCGCGACAAATCGATACTCATCCCCGTCGCCGCAAAAATCTTCATCACCAACCCCAATGCCGTTTACCGCAACGAGCCCGAGTTTATAAAACGAACTGCGTGCCGCTAAAAGCACCCAATGGTTTTTGGGTGGCTTCACAGCGACATTTAATGGAATAAGCCCAACTTTCCCGGGCTCGATGAGAACGGTTTCGCGCGCATGACAATCAAACGCCGCTGCGCCCTTAGTTTTGTATGCAGGCACGGGAAGCGCAGGATCAAATCGTTTGAAATGGACTTTCTTTTTCATGACGGTAGAATCGAAGGAGGTAATAAAAAACAATGAGCAAAGATAAAGAACCTATTTTGTTGCTCGCATTTGACGAACATAAGGTTATGATGCAGCGCGTCACGATTGATGAGGCGCGGCGAGTAATCAACGTTGGTTCATCATCGAGTATAACAAACACCACATCGCTCCGCGACAAAGCGATGATCGAGCGGGCGATACAAAAGAAGCGCATTGTTGCGCGCGTTGCTCCAGAACGTGCGCGAACAGTATATGCGGAGATAGAGCTGCCGCGTCGCGAGAGCGCACCCGTATCGATCGACGAAGCAGAGCTGGAACGCATGATCACGAATAGTATTTGGAAATTATTCGAAAGCGAACGAAGCGCTGTTGCTGCGGCGTTGGAAATTCCCGAAGGCGAAACGGTGATCGTCGATGTGCATATTTGGGAAATTGCGATCAATGGGCAAACGGTGATGAATCCATTAACGTTGGCATCGGGCGATGCCGTGGTAACGCTATCGGCAACATTTATGCGCGAGTCGGCGTGGCAAACAATGCAGCGTGTATTCGGCGACGCGTTTGCGTTCATCGTTGAGTTTGATAGTAGTCTTGCGTATCACACGAGCAAGCAATATATCGAAGAAGCATTGATTGCGATTGTGGGTGAGCGCCGCACGGCGCTGTATCGTAAAGACGGGCGTCGTTTTTGCTATCACGACGGGTTTCCATGGGGGATGGAGCGGCTTGGGAACGAAGTTCGTAACGCATGTGGAGTAAACGAAGAGATCGTGGCATATGTTCTTGACACATACAAACGCGGAGGAGGGAATGCGTTGATGCGGAGCGTGATCGATCGCGCAATACACGGGGAGACGCAATTGTTGGTACGCGGCATTGAGCACGCAATCCGAAGTCGCAAAAAGAGATAT
>CAYICF010000002.1:0-27169 GCA_964361805.1 uncultured Candidatus Saccharibacteria bacterium | reverse complement strand
AAGAGGCAAAAGACAAAACGAAGGCTGATCTCGAGGCAGCTCGCGACGCAGCGAAAAAGAAGCTTGAAGAGCTCCGCAAGCAACAAGCAGCGAAGACTTCAGCGGCAAGATAGTATAAAAATATTCCCCGGTCGTACGCGGGGATATTTTTATATGCGGAGCATGTGTGTGGTGTGGTTATTTTAGCAAATGACATCTGGCCGTATGCCATTTGCCGCACACAGCGACTAACTGCGATCGCAGTTAGTCGCTGTGTTATCGAAAATATTTCTGTTATAATAAGGAGGTGAAAAAAGTTTTTATATTGAAACTAAAGAGTTTAGAGTATTTGGGTGACGCTATCGGAAACGATATCATTTTAGAAATTCAAATCGGAGATCAATCATCGAAAATAAAGTTGAAAATAGATCACGGGGATACCTTAGAAATCAATCAAGGAATTGGCTATTTCGAGACGGAAGAAAATTATTTAGAATTGCCGACGCGTATAACAATAATCGAAAAAGATATTCTTTTCGATGACGTGGGTTATGCGGAGGGGATGACGAAGATCGACTTGGCAGCGCGATTATCGAAAAGTCAAAGTTTTGAAATTAAAGTTAATGAAAAACGAGGCGTGCTCAGCAAGCGTGTCGCTGTTTTTCGAGCGATCATCGAAGCCGCTCCAGCAATTCGTTTTGTGAAAGATGTTGATCAACAGAGTTGGTTGATGGTTCGATCGCAAGATGACAGCAAGGATTTTGCCATCCCGTTGTACCTCAAAGTTCAAATTGACAGCAAAGATGAAGGGCGAGAATATTTTACGATTCTCGAAGGCGTTCATAAAAACACGAAGGCATCAGTTTCGATAAAAGAAGATGGGACGTCTCGTTTTAAAAAAATAAATCCTCACAAAAAGGGGGCATATTTGACGTATTCAATTTCAAAAAAGACCTTGAGGCTTGGTAGGAAAGTATACAAAACCATTGATTATGCGGAGGCCCCTTGGGCAAGAGGCATTTACGATATTGAGATTCCGGATTATCCTCATAAGCTTGGTTCAAGATATACGAACATCGCGCTACGCGCCACTACTTGGTTCCATGTA
The DNA here is from genome assembly GCA_964361805.1 of uncultured Candidatus Saccharibacteria bacterium. GTDB lineage: Bacteria > Patescibacteriota > Minisyncoccia > UBA6257 > JAUSGH01 > CAYICF01. The sequence continues at coordinate 26,082 of CAYICF010000002.1, read as the reverse complement.
AATTACGGGGAGGATCGTTATATTCATACTGGCGGTAGATCCTTGGGTTGCATAACGTTGACGGAAACTAATCGTTGGGATGAATTATGTTTTATTTTGATATCAGCACGAAAAGGAGACAACCGATGCGTTGGTGTGTTGACGGTAGTAGATTAGAATATGCAACGTATTGTTTTGATAAGCGCGATAGTCTTAGCGACAATAATTATCTCTGTTATTTACTCTATAAAAAATTTTGAAGCGGAATTCGATTATTCCCCAATCCAAAAAGGAGACGTATTGCTAGTGAGCGCAAATGAATTGCAAAAGATATCAAATTATAAATTTTATATGTTATTAGTAGGCAACAATCAAATTTTTATTAGAAAATATCTCGCACCGTTCGTCGAGGCAGTCGGGAAAATGAATGGATTGATAGAGATAATCGATCCTTCTGACAGTTCAATATTCACAGGAATATTTAAACGAAATAATAATTGGTATAAAAAATTATTTTCCATTGTAATTATAACCGACAGAAACGCGGAGATAGTCGGAGTGTATCCTAATGAGCAAATGCACGAGTTTATTCAAGCCATGCAGAACCACCCAGACTTAATAGATTTAGATTTAGCTGGGACCGCTTTATAGTTGGCGAATATTGCGACATCGAGCATAGCGACTAACCGCGATCGCTTTTAGATGCTATTATTATGCAAATATGATATTTAAAAAAGAAAAGAAAATAAGGCCGGGGCCATTGCAGCAAAAAATACTGTTGCTTTTATTAGGAGGGTTTGCGCTCGGGCTGTCGTATACGCCGCATCGTTATTTCAGAGTGCTGACGCAGATTGGGAAGGAATGGGATAAAATCAATCGTCAATCATTACAGCGAGCAATCCGCGCGTTGTATGAGAGTAAGTTAACGGGCATAGAAAAAAAAAGTGACGGCACGATACAATTAATACTCACCGAACAAGGAAAAAAGAAGGCGTTGTCATATAAATTGACAGAAATGAGGATTGTGAAGCCAAGGTATTGGGATAAAAAATGGAGAGTGGTGGTTTTTGATATACCAGAGAATCTTAGGAAGGCGCGGGATGTAGTGCGGCAATATCTTAAACAATTTGGGTTTTATCAATTACAAAAAAGCGTATTTGTGATACCGTATGAATGTAAAGACGAATTGGATTTTTTGATTGAGCTTTACGATGTGCGTAAATACGTGCGTCAATTTATAGCCACTGGAGTCGATAACGAATTGCACCTGAAAGATATTTTTAATTTATGATGTGCGTGGTTATGATCGCAAAAGTTTAACAACAGCGACTAAAAGCGATCGTTTTTAGTCGCTGTATATGCAAAAATAAAAATAATGATGGGATTAAAAAATGGATGAAGTCAAAACCTGCCAAAACTGTAAGCAAAATTTCACGATTGAATCAGAAGATTTCGTGTTTTATGAAAAGATTGATGTCCCTCCGCCGACGTTTTGGAAGATTCCGACATTTCGAATTCTTCTTCGCTGAAGTGGGAAGCGTCTTCCTGATGTCGACGAGGCGTTGCTTGCCAGCTTCGCGGTAGAACGTATCAGTTCTCCGCAGCCGCGCACGCCAGAGCCCCTCTTCGAGCGGAGGAAGAGCGATTTTGCATCGCCGAAGCAGCGGCGCAAAAAATGTTGAAAAGACGCTCCCTTTCGTTGACGTTATCGCCTTCGTTCCCGATCGCAAAGATTGGATTGTCGAGCATGACGGCAAGATCCTTCGCCGACTTCGCCTGCTCGCCGAGTTTCGCTGTATTGGACTGAACAAGAGTCGCATATTCCATGGCTCCACCTCCAAGCCGAAAACCGTTGGACAATATCGGGCGCAAACCGCAGATAAATATAAGCATAGAGGGAGAAAAAATGCAAGTGATGTTGATTTATCGCTGATAAATCATTATCATAAAGACAAATATGAAATTTATCCAAGAAAAAAAGTTGTCGGCTGCAGCAATAAAGAAGTGCGACATGCTGTTATTGTCCACAACAAGCGCATTAATTCCAAAATTAGATAAAGCCGATCAGTCGCTTATTGCAACCTCTGTCAAGTCAAAACTGTGGAAAACTGGAGAGATGAAATTACTGCAATTAAATAAGGCTCCAGCGCAAGTGATGCTTGTTGACATAAAAGACATCACTGAACGGAAATTTGGATTGATGATTCGTCAATTCACGCGCGTCGCAAAATCCGAAGGCGCAAAATGCGCTGGGGTATATCTTGAAGATTTTGAGCGGGAGAATATATCTACAGAAACCGGCGTAGCAGCAATCGCCGAACATGCAACGCTGGCGCATTTTGATTTTTCAGAAAATTTTAAAACTCCGCCAAAAGAGGGATGGAAGCATATCGAAGAAATAAAACTGTTTACCTATCATGATGCGAAAAAAATTGAAGAGGCGATTGCGAAAGGAAAGACGATAGGTGAGTCGATCAATCTCTGTCGCACGCTTGCGAACTACCCGCCAGGCGACATGACGCCAAGCGCGCTCGTTGAGGCCGCGCAAGACATTGCGAAAACTTCTAAAAAAATTGAGCTCACTATTTTTGATGAAGCGCGATTAAAATCTGAGGGCATGAACGCGATTCTTGCGGTAGGTAAAGGCTCCGTGAATCCTCCACGGCTGATTATCATGGAATACAACGGAGGCGTAAAAGGTGATGAGTCGCTCGCTCTTGTGGGCAAAGGCGTTACATTTGACTCCGGCGGTTTGAATCTAAAACCCGGCGAAGGCATGGCCGACATGCACATGGATATGTCTGGTGGCGCGGCAGTATTGGCCGCAATCAAAGCAATCGCTGCGCTTGAGTTGCCGATAAATATCGTGGGGCTTGTACCGGCGGTTGAAAATATGCCGAGCGGCACAAGCTACAGACAGGGCGATGTGATTAAGGCATATGGGGGGAAAACGATCGAAATTGGGAATACTGATGCCGAAGGTCGCGTGATTATGGCGGACGCAATAGAATATGCAAAAACAAAAAAGCCCGCAATGATTTTGACGATCGCAACTCTTACTGGCGCCGCAGTTTCCGCGTTAGGAATGCGTGCGTCGGCGTTGTTCGTAAAAAATAACAAGCCGCTTCAAGATGCGATGCAGCAACTCGGCGAAGAAACAGGGGATCGTTTGTGGCCGCTGCCCCTTTGGGACGAACATGAGCATGACGTGGAAGGAACGTATGCGGACGTCACAAACACAAGTAAAGGCGGCTCGCGCTACGGCTGGGCACTGTTCGCTGCTGCATTTTTGTCGCATTTCGCAAAGCCGCTGCCATTTGTGCACGTCGACATGGCTCCGCGCATGACGACGCTCCCCGACGAAGAGTTCCTCTCGAAAGGGGCATCTGGGTATGGCGTGAAGCTCATCTACGAACTCGCAAATCAATGGGAGAAGCTCAAGTTATTACCAAAGGATGCGGATGAGCGATAACAAATGACGCGCGGATGTTTCTGGGGTATAATAAATAGATGATGTCTGAGGAAGAGAAGCATGGCGTCGCGCACGACGGAGGCGACGAGCACCCGCAAAAGTGGGGTGCAAATTTCAACGCAGAAGCAGCGCCGCATAAACCAGGCGATGTGGTATATTTTGGCCGTACCGATTTCCGAAACGTCGATCGGCTGTTTGGCATTCAACGGAAAGATCGGCGGCAACATATGTATGTGGTGGGGAAAAGCGGTACCGGAAAATCCGTGTTGCTCCACAATTTGATTGTCCAAGATATCACCAACGGCGAAGGACTTTGCGTTGTCGATCCGCACGGCGAACTGGTGGAATCCGTGCTTGATAAGATCCCGCGGTCGCGCCTCAAAGACGTGGTGTATTTTAATCCGGCGGATACTGAGTATCCCATGGGGTTCAATGTGCTTGAGTTGCCTGATCCAAAGTATAAACACTTAGTTGCTTCGGGGCTCATGGGAATTTTCACCAAAATTTGGTCAAATGTCTGGTCGGCAAGAATGGAATATATTTTGAACAATGCGGTGTTGGCGTTACTCGACACGCCAAACACAACGCTCCTTGGGATCCCGCGATTACTCGTCGATAAAGAATTCCGTCAAAAAATTATCGGCAATCTAAAAGATCCAGTCGTGCGTGCATTTTGGGTCAGTGAATTTGAAGAGTGGCAGGACAAGTATCGCAGTGAAGCAATTGCCCCAATTCAAAACAAGGTGGGACAATTTTTATCGACCGCAATTGTGAGAAATGTCGTCGGGCAAACGAAAAGCACCATCGATATTTTTGGCATGATGAACACGCAGAAAATATTTTTAGTGAATGTTTCAAAAGGACGCATCGGCGAAGACAATTCGGCACTCATGGGCGCGATGATTATCACTAAGGTGCAGCTTTCTGCTATGGAGCGCGTGCGTATTAAAGAAGAAGAGCGCAAAGATTTTTATCTCTACGTCGATGAGTTTCAAAATTTTGCGACTGATAGTTTTGCTGGCATTCTTTCAGAGGCTCGCAAATACCGCCTCGATTTAATCATGGCCCATCAATACACCAGCCAGCTGACGAGCGATACATCAACCAAGGTGCGCGATGCGGTGTTCGGCAACGTGGGGACTATGATTGTATTTCGCGTCGGAGCGGCAGATGCAGAATTTTTAGAAGCCGAATTTGAACCGGAGTTTGTGATTCAAGATATCGTGAATCTTCCGAACTACCGCATTTATCTTAAACTACTTACGAACGGTGTAGCCACCCGTCCATTCTCCGCAAAAACATTACCTCCATTTAAGGTTGCGCAAGATGCGGCGACACACGACGCGGTGATTGACGAATCGCGAAAGCGGTATAGCCGTCCGCGCATCGAAGTTGAAAACGAAATTATGCGTTGGAGCGGTGGTGTCGTCGATGTAGGGGCAAGCGAAGAGTCAAAAGCGCGCGTGGCAGAAGAACAGCTTGCAAAAGGAGAAGTGAGAATGGGCAAAGACGGCAAAACGTCGATGTATCCAGTGACATGTTCTTCGTGCAACAAAGAAACGCATGTACCATTTAAGCCAACGTCTGGACGACCGGTCTATTGCGAAGAGTGCCACGAGAAGATTCAATCTGGAGAGTTGAAACCGATATCGATCAGCGAGTTAAAGCACGAAGAGCATCGGATGCAAGAATCAAAAGAAGCGCTCGCTGAATTGGGAATCGAGTTTGAGCGTGCGGAAAAGAAAAGGCCAATGCCGCAGCCAGCTCACCCGCCGCAAAAACCAGCGCAGCTGTCTTCCAACTTAAAACATAAAACCTAGAACCTACTTCGATTTTTCGACTCTCTCTGTATACTCTCCCGTCGTCGTATTTACTCGGATCACATCTCCCGTATTGACAAATAATGGCACTTGAATCGTTGCGCCAGTCTCAAGTGTCGCTGCTTTCGTTCCGCTCTGCGCGGTATTTCCGCGTTCGCCCGGAGGGGTTTCTTTGATCAATAAATCTATTTTGATCGGCGGCTTGATTTTAATCACTTTCTCACCCCATTTCATGGCGATAACTTCAGTGTTCGCTTTCAAAAATTGTGCCGCATCGCCAAGAATTTTTACTTTCAATGAAAAGCGCCCAGCGGGATTGTCGAGCGGCGTAAACCAACATTCGCCACGGTTCATATAAATAAATTTCACTGGCATTTGCTCGATTTCGACTTCTTCAAATCGCTCACTGACGTGGAACTTCACCGACAAAATTTTGCCGTTGAGCAAATTGACGATTTTTGTTTGCGCAACCGGCTTGCGTTGCTGCATGCGCATAAATTCATACTCGAGCACTTCATACGGCTCACTTTCATAAATAAAGGTCGTGCCAACCTTCAAGTCATCGTAGTTCAACATAGTATTTGCTAGTATAGGAGGAAGAAATTGAATTAGCAATATTGTGAGGAAAAGCGATGCGATACGTAGTGTATGGAGCGGGAATCGTGAGCGTCCTTGCCGTCACGCTATTGTGGGTACGATTGTTGTGGAGTTGGAAGCTCCAGAGCAGAGTTCGATACGCAAAACTTGGAGCGGTCCTGTTGCTCACCACATTCGTGTTTTGGTTTGGTAGTCGAGTGAATCGATATCGTAAGATCAACAATTTACGCGATCAGCTAATGCCGACTATCGAATTTGCAGTGCAGCACGCATTGCGACAGCCCGGTACGACGCTTGAAGAAAAGGCGGAAATGGAACGTCGCATTCGCGCAGGGACGGAAGCGATGATCGAATGGCAAATCGATCACGAATAAGGGGCATGAGCGGAAGCTCGACAGCCCCATTTTTTTGTGGGAAAATAATCGCGTCAGTTTCAATAGGGACCTTGAAGGAGGGTTTGTTGTGCGTTTGCATCCAGTGGCGCTTGCTGCGCTTGGATTCTTCTTCGTGGTTTTGGGGTATAACCCCACGCAGCAGTTCATGCTCGGCATGTTCGAGGATCGCGGCGAAGGAGCGCTAGCCCAACAAGTGTTAGTGCTCGTTTACGCGGTGATTGCGGTGGCGGGGATGGTGTTGCCGCTATTCGCGCATCGGTTTGGGGGCGTGCGGAGTACGATGGTATGTGCAGCTGCAACATACGTCGTGTTTATTCTCGCGGTGGCATGCAGCAAACGCGACACAATGCTCGGCGCGGCAGCACTACTCGGTATCGGAGGAACAATGCTCTGGGCGACCATGAGTCGCATAGTGGTCGCTTATGGGAACAGCGCCTGGCAGGGCAGAAGCTTCGCGGCAATCAATGTCGCTACATCGATTGCGATTGCCATTGGCAACAAGGGGTTTCATGAACTGTGGACGGGGATCGGCAATGCTACGCTGTTCATATGTGCGGCTGCTGCAGGCTGCGGAATCGGATTTTTCCTCTTACTTCCCACAGAACGATTGGAAGACGCCGTAGGGAAAAGAGAAGTCAAGCAATCATGCGGCGTACATGGATGGGGAGTTGCGTTCGCGTTGCTTGCGCTCCATTGTTGTAACGCAACGTGGGGCGGGAGCATTAACGGCGGACTCATGTTGTTCGGTCAGAAAAAATACGGCGAAGCATGGATCAATCTGATCTCGCTCACCCCGCTTGTAAACTGCGCGGCAGCGCTGGGCGGTGGATGGCTGACTGACCGTATTGGCGGAGTGCGGGCACTTGCTTGGAGCTACGCGACGTTCTTTATAGGCGTCGTACTCATCGCGCGATTCCACGAAAGCGTCCTCGGGTATGGCACTGGTGCATGCATTGTCGCTGCGGCACATGGAGCAATCTATGCGGCGGTGACGGGCTCAATTAAAAAGTTTCTGAACGCACGGTGGCAGAAAATCGTGTGTTATGGACTGTCGACGAGTGGCGCGCTTGCCATCGTGGTGGCGTTGCTCGTGAGTCGTATGCCCGTCGAGATAACATTCGGATTGCTGATCGGCGCGGGGGCTGTTGGTTGCGTGGTCGTGGGAGCAATGGCATGGGTGGTCAAATCAGATTGACCACCTTTTTTTATATCGAACAACATGTTAAAATATGGTCGTATGAAGGACGATAAGAAAAAAACAGTATTTGTAGCCATGTCCGGAGGAGTGGACTCCTCGGTGGCTGCGGCGCTATTAAAAAAGCGCGGATTTACTGTAATCGGTGCGCACATGAAGTGCTATAACGTTGACGGTTGCGCTGCTGGCGATGCTGAAGACGCGCGCCGCGTTGCCGAGCAGCTTGGCATTCCATTTTATGTATTTGATTTTGAAGACGAATATAAAAAACGAGTCGTTGACTATATGATCGATGGATATAAAAAGGGGATCACGCCAAACCCAGATGTGATGTGCAACAAAGAAATAAAATTCGGATTATTTTTAGAAAAAGCAGTATCGCTTGGTGCGGATTATATCGCAACAGGACACTATGTTCGGCTACGAAATTCGTATATTCGCAAGCCTTTCGTATTGCGTAGCTTGTATAGTGCAAAAGATAAAAATAAAGACCAGAGTTACTTTCTCTGGACGCTCACGCAGAATCAGCTCGAATATTGTTTATTCCCGATTGGTGAATACACAAAGCCGCGAGTTCGCGCATTGGCAAAAAAATTCGGATTACTTACCGCCGCAAAAAAAGATTCGCAAGGCGTCTGCTTTTTGGGCCAGATTTCACTTGAGCAATTTTTAAAACAATATATCAAAAAAAAGCCGGGGAATATTTTAAATCTCGAAGGGAAAATTGTTGGTCGTCATCGCGGCGTACAACACTATACAATCGGTCAGCGCCGTCTGGGTATCCCAAATATGGCATTAGGAGAAAAGGGCACACACGAAACAACGCCGCATTATATCGTCGCGAAGGATATTAAAAAAAATACGATCACGATCGCTCCCGCGGGCGACAAATCGCTTTATCAAAAGGAAATAATTTTAACGAATTTAAATTTTATAAATCCATTCCACTTTCCACTTTCCGCATTCCACATATTGGTTCGCGTTCGCTATCGCCAACCGCTCGTCGCAGCAACGCTAACCTCAAACATTAAACTTCGAATTTCGAACCTGGTTTTTGACAAGCCCCAAGCATATATTGCCTCTGGCCAGTCGGCAGTTTTTTATAACGCGCGCGAGCGAAACCTGCCTGCTCGCCTCGCTGAAGCTCCGGCGAAGCGGGCCGGCAGGCAGATGCTCGGCGGTGGAATTATTGTAGAAAGGTAAATTGGCGCGATCGCGCGACAGAAGAGAGGGCGCACTAAGTCTCGTCAATCAAAACCGGTAGTATCTCACGATCGTAGGATACTACGGATTGGTATTTATGATCGATATTATGTTATAGTCAAATTTGTTTTGTGGTGGGGTAATTTGTTTCGAGTAGAAAGGAGTCGGTTATGTGGCGAAGAATGGTGTGTGTCCTTTGTCTCATGCTCGCGGTTATGTTCGGCGGGGTTGCAGGTTGTACGGGTGACAGGTGGCGGTTCAGCGTCAGGGTTGTGACTGGCTGCTGCCCAGACTGTGGCTGGTATCACGGCCAGCACAGTCCGACATGCTGGAGGTATCGGTCGTACGAGCAGCTGTGGTGTCCATCGCACGGGCACCATTGCCCGCATAGTTGCAGCTACTTGCATCGCCATCATCGATAACATGAGGCCCCCGTCGCTACCGGGAGGCGAGCGAGCTTTGCTCCTCGTTTCCCGGTTTTTTATTTCCCGCGCAAACCTAGAACCTAAAACCTAATCCCTGTAAGCTGTAAATATGCTTATTGTGTTTACTGGCAACGGCAAAGGCAAAACAACGGCGGCGTTGGGCCAAGCGGCGCGCATGGTGGGTCGCGGTAAGCGCGTGCTGATGATTCAGTGGATTAAGGGGCCATGGAAATCCGGCGAGGATTTTATCCAAATCCAAAAACGTGATGGTGGAGGGGAATTTCAATTAATCAAAAAGGGGCTTGGCTTTGTAGGTATTTTAGGCGATACCTTGCCGCGCGAGGAACACGAGCGTGCAGCGCAAGAGGCATTTGAGCTCGCAAAAAAAGAACTAGCGAGCGGCGAATGGGATTTGCTTATCTGCGACGAGTTAAACGTGGCATTGTCGCTCAATTTATTAAAACTCGATGAGGTACTCCAGTGGCTCAAAGATATTCCTAAAGAAAAATTTGTTATTTGCACAGGCCGCGATGCGCCACAGGCGCTCATCGACGCCGCGCACCTTGTGACAGAAATGAAAGAAATTAAGCACCCCTTCAACGACGGCAAGCTCGCCAAAATCGCGATAGAGTTCTAATCTATAGAAATGCAAATTTTTGATGCGGCATTCTACGCTGCGGCGCTTTTTGTTTTCGGCATTGGTGTCGCAAACAGCGGGGTAAATCCGCACACACAATGGTTGCTGGTATGCGCGAGCGCGTTAGCAATCGGCATATACTGGTATCGAGCATATCGAACAATAGTAATCGCATCGCTTGCCGCAATGATCGCGATAGGATTTTTATATGATGATGCTTGGACGAAAAAGCACACCGAGGCGCCAATAATATTCGAAAAATCGATTGAGCTAAAAGGCGTTGTGCGCAGAGTGGAGACTGATGATAAAAAGCAGGTTTTGCGTATCGGGCAAATTCAAATACAGACGGAGGTGTATCCGAGCTATGTCTATGGCGATGACTTGCATATCAAAGGGAAAATTCAAGAGCCATTCGAAAAACAGAAAAATAGTTTACTAAAAAACGGCGTGCGGGGAATAATGTATCACCCGAGAATTGAACATCTCGGAAGCGATAAGGGAAATCAAATACAAGCAGCCTTGCTGGGCATCAAACAAGGCGTTGAGCAAAAAATAAAAAGTATCTTTGCGCCACAAGAAGCATCGCTCATGATCGGGTTGCTTGTCGGTGGGCGCGGTATGTTTGACGACGAATTTCGCGCAAAGCTTGCTGCAAGCGGCACATCGCACCTGGTGGCACTGTCGGGATACAACATCATTATCATCGCGGGATTGATCGCGGGGATATTATTTCTCTTCGGGGTCAAATCGCATAGAATACGATTCGTGCTTTCAGTCGTAGGCATCAGTGCGTTTGTGATCGCAACCGGAGCGGAAAGTTCGGTAGTGCGCGCGGCATTCATGGGTATGATTTTGTTGCTTGCTGATCAGATCGGGCGCGTCTATAGCGTACGGAACGCAATCGCCATCGTTGCTGCTGGTATGTTGCTCTATAATCCCAAATTGCTTGTTTTCGACATCGGCTTTCAGTTATCATTTGTAGCATTATTGGGCATCGTATATCTCGAACCCGTAGTGAGGCGTTGGTTGCATCTCGAGGGAGATCCGGGCGTGAGTAAATGGAAGAAAAATTTGGCAACGACAATCGCCGCACAACTTGCTGTACTTCCGATAATCGTCACCGCATTCGGGACAGCGTCGTGGATCGGCGTGATTGCGAACGTCCTGATTATAGGGTTGGTACCTTCCATAATGACTTTGGGATTTGTAGTGGTGCTTGCGAGTGTATTCTCGTCAACGCTTGCATGGATGATCGCGTTTCCGACAAGCATGCTTTTGCAATATGTAATCGGCATAATCGAGGTAGCAGATCGCATTGGAGGGACGCCCGCATATCATATGAGCATAGTTGAAATATTGGCCTATTACGCAATATTAATTTTTATCGCAAAACAAAAATAATGAAAATTCCAGAAAATAGAAAACTCAATTTCATATTGCTTGTATGCATCGCGGCAAACGTGCTCGTTGGATTGCGGCTCTACGAGGCGTCAATACATCGCGCGGGGTATTATTTTTTAGACGTCGGTCAGGGCGACAGCGAGCTTGTCATATTGCCCGATAATCACGGAAACGAAATAAAGATATTAATCGACGGAGGGCGCGACAAACGCGTGATGCGAGAGCTTGGCGCGGTGCTTGGAAACGATCGCCGCATCGACTTGGTAATGATGACGCATCCGCAGCTCGATCATTTTGGCGGACTTATTGACGTTATTCAGCAATACAATATTGGGGCATTTATAACTTCGGGACGACGAGGCGAGATTGCAGCATTTCATGAACTCGAAGACGTTTTACGTGTGCGACAAATAAAAACAATAATAGTTAAAGAAGGCGACCGTATGCGCTATGGCAAAAATACGGCGGAAATATTAAGCCCATCACTGAAAGACGCGGCGAGCAAAGAGTTAAACGATGCATCACTTGTTCTGTTGATCGCGAGCGAAAACGTTCGCGCGCTCTATACCGGTGATGCAGGAGAAAAAATTGAAAAGAGGCTATTGAAAACATACAACATCAGCGCGGACATATTAAAAGTTGGCCATCATGGGTCAAGATTTTCGTCGACGGCATCGTTTTTGGATGCAGTGAATCCAAAAGTTGCGGTGATCGAAGTCGGAAAAAATACCTACGGTCATCCTACGATCCAAACGTTGAAGCGTCTTAAGGCGACGGGAGCAAAAATTTATCGCACCGATATCGATAAGGCGATACGCATCAGTACTGACGACAAAAAATTAATGATAACAAAAAAGCAGGCGTACTACTATGAGTAGGCCTGCGAAGAGCGAGGCGTGGAGCGGAGTAAAAGGAAAATAATAGTGGCGAGGATGATGCCGCCGAGAACGTCGACAAGATAGTGCTGCTTCACAAGTACGGTCGAAGCGAAAATGAGCGCACCCCACATTTCGTATGCGATGGAATAAGCGCGGGTCAGTCGGTTGCGCATGGCCAGAAGCAACGTTGCAACCACGATGCAGTGTGTAGATGGAAACGTGTTGTTCGGAAGGTCGAGCCAGTAGTAAAAGCGTAGCGTGGCCATGGCAAACAATGGATCATCTTTGGGAAGCATCGGACGTGGATATGCCGATGGCATGTGATAGTGGATAACAAGCGCGAGCAGCGCTGAGATGCCGGCGATGAAGACAAGTCGAAAGAATTCGCGCACCGTAAAACTTGAAAGAAGGATGGGTGGGAGCCAAAAAAGGTAGACGCTCACATAGAAAAATACCATTTCCGGAATGAGCGGGATCATTGCGTCAAGCGGGGTAAGGAGCGAAAGCGTATTGCTTCGAGCAAGCGTCGCGGTTCCTACACGAACGTAGACGAACGCAAGCAGTGCAAGAAATACGATGCAGGTGATCGCCTTTTTCGCGGTCGCAGCCATTGGCGGCCCCTCGAAAGATGATTGTGATGAACTATTTCCATCATAGACAAATGGCAAAAATTTGATAGAGTAAGAGTCATGCGTACACTCGTTAAAGAAATTATTAGGCACGAGGGGGCAATGGTGGAACTTGCCGGACACGTCGCGGTGCGTCGCGATCACGGCAAAATTATTTTTATTGATCTTCGCGACCGATCTGGCGTTGCTCAGTTGGTGTTTGTTGGCAGCAACAAGGACGTATATGCGTTCGCAAGCACGCTGCGTTCCGAATGGGTGATCAGCGTGAAGGGGAAAGTGAACAAACGTCCGGCAGCAATGGTGAATAAAGAAATTGCAACAGGTGAATATGAGGTGCTTGTTGACGAGCTGGTAGTGTTGAATAAAGCGACGACGCCGCCGTTTGATTTGGGAACCGAGGGGTATGAAGTCGGCGAAGAAACGCGACTCAAATATCGATATGTCGATATTCGTCGTGCGCGACTGCAAAAAAATATTCGTAAGCGTTTTTTGATTACGAAATTTATGCGCGATTTTTTGACTTCTCAAGATTTTGTTGAAGTTGAGACGCCGATTATGACGAAGTCAAACAAAGAAACCGGTGCGCGGAATTATTTGGTTCCCTCGCGTATCTACCCCGGTCAATTTTATGGACTCGCGCAGTCGCCACAGCAATACAAGCAGCTCTTGATGGTCGGCGGCATTGAACGCTATTTTCAAGTCGCGCGTTGTTTCCGCGACGAAGACACGCGCGGCGATCGACAGCCCGAATTCACACAACTCGATCTTGAAATGAGTTTTGTTGAGGAAAGCGATGTGATGCAAGTCATCGAAGAGATGTTGATCGAGCTTGTCCAAAAAATTTATCCGCATAAAAAAATTCAAGACGTTCCATTCCCAAGAATTTCATACGCCGAAGCAATGGCGAAATACGGCGTCGATCGGCCAGATATCAGGAAAGACAAAAATGATCCCGATCTCCTCGCGTTTTGTTGGGTCGTTGATTTTCCATTTTTCGAACGCGGCGAAGAAACAAAGCAATGGGTCTTTACCCACAATCCATTTTCCGCTCCAAAACCCGAACATATGCAGTGGCTCATGGAAAAAACTCATATCGGAGAAATACGCGCAGCACAATACGACATCGTCTTAAATGGATTTGAAATTGGTGGAGGAAGCATTCGCAACCATCAGCCTGAGGCGCTCAGAAAAGTGCTGGAAATCATGGGCTATAGTGAAGCAAAGATCACTGAAGAGTTCGGCCACATGCTCGAAGCATTGGGAAGCGGCGCGCCACCACACGGTGGCATCGCTCCGGGCATTGATCGCATCGCTATGATTGTAGAGAATGAGCCAAATATCCGTGAAGTGATCGCATTTCCAAAAACTGGCGACGCCCGCGACCCGATGATGGGCGCGCCTAGTGCAATCTCGGAAAAGCAAGTCAAAGAGTTGCATATTGAAATAAAAAAACATGGAAAATAATAACGGGAACGGCCGCGAAAAATTTATTATTTCCGTTGGGGGGAGCTTAATCATCCCCAACGGAACAGTCGATACAAATTTCGTCGCACAATTAAATAATTTTGTTCGTAAAAAACTGGCTGAAAATTCGAAACGCCAGTTTTTTCTTGTCGCTGGTGGAGGTTGGTTGGCGCGGCATTATCGCGACGCCGGTGAAACAATCGTCGGACAAAAACTCGCAGTTGAAGATTTGGATTGGCTCGGCATTCATGCGACACGGTTGAACGCGCACTTACTTCGCACAATTTTCAGGGACATCGCGCATCCGCACATTATTAAACACTACGATATTATTCGAAAGGTAGATGAGCAAGTTGCCGTCGCATCTGGCTGGAAGCCCGGCTGGTCCACCGACTACGACGCCGTGCTGTTAGCCGAAGATTACCATGTCGCAACCGTGATGAATCTTTCGAACGTCGATTACGTGTACGACAAAAATCCAAATGAATTTCCCGATGCGAAGCCGTTTGAAAAATTGTCATGGGGAGAACTGCGTAAGATCACTGGAGAAAAATGGATGCCAGGAATGCACGCCCCATTTGACCCGATCGCTGCAAAAAAAGCAGAAAAGCTTGGCGTGCGTGTAGTCATGATGCGTGGCGGAAACTGGGAAAACTTGAATAATTACTTGTCGGGAAAGAAATTTACCGGTACAATAATCGGATAATAAAAATAACAAATTATGTCCAATTTTAAGGAGGAACAGACGTTCGTCATGGTCAAGCCTGATGGAGTAAAAAGAGGGCTAATCGGTGAGATCGTGCGTCGCATCGAGCAGCGCGGATTAAAAGTCATTGCATGCGAAATGTTTAATGCAACACGCGTGCAAATCGATAAGCATTATCCAAAAGATAAGGCATGGATTTCGCGTTTGGGCGAAAAAACAATGAGCACGTATGCACAATATGGCATTGATCCAAAAAAGGCATTAGGAACCGAAGACCTGTTTGAAATCGGCAGCATGGTGCGCAATTGGATTTTAGATTATATGACTTCTGGCCCGGCTGTGAAAATGGTCGTGCAGGGCGTGCACGCCATCGATATGGTGCGGAAATTGTGCGGACATTCTTTGCCAAACAAGGCAGAGCTCGGAAGTATTCGCGGGGATTTTTCTGTAGATTCTCCAGCGCTTGCCAACAGCAATAAACGCGCAGTGCATAACTTGATTCACGCATCCGAAAATCCAGGCGAAGCCGCAAACGAAATGAAGCTCTGGTTTAAGTCAGGAGAAATTTGTTCCTACAATCGCGCAGAAGAGGACGTAATGTTTTAGTTTCGCACGAGCTCAAGAAATTGATTCAAGTCGTTGGGTAACGGCGCTGTAAATTCCATCACAGTCCCATCAAGTTTTTGGAATTTTAAATACGACGCGTGCAAAAATTGTCGCTTGAGTGCAGATTCTTTTGCGCCGACTTGTGGTGAGCTCGCCGAACCATACAGCGCATCACCAACCACTGGATGGTGAATAGCGGCAAGATGCACGCGAATCTGGTGCGTGCGTCCAGTTTTTGGGATGACTTCGAGCAACGCAAACTGATCGTTGATAGCTTCGGCAATGCGATAGCGCGTGATTGCAGCACGAACGGATTTTCTGGTTTGTGCAAATGGCGAAAGCACGGCAACCTTTTTTGATCGATTTTGTCGCGATGGACGAATCGGAAAAGTGACGACTCCTTCTTGTTCTTTGGGGACTCCTTCGACAAGCGCGAGATATGTTTTGACAACGGTACGATCAAGAAATTGTTTTTTGAGTGCGTCGAACGCGGATTGTGTTTTCGCAACAACAATAAGGCCGGAGGTATCTTTGTCGAGTCGGTGCACAATGCCAGGTCGCAGCGGATTTCCGCCAACTCCGACAATAGCTGGATACCGCGCAACAAGCGCATTCGCAAGTGTATGGTTTGGCGTGACGTTGGTCGGATGCACCATGAGCCCCGCGGGCTTATTGATTACGACAATGTCATCGTCCTCATATAAAATATCAAGCGGAATATCGGGCTCTGGCAGAACGGCAAGTGGTACGCGTAACGGGACAATTTCTTCTTTTGAAGCCGCGACGCGGTCGCCAGCGCGAAGCGCGAAGCCAGTTTTAATGATCGGAGCGCTGTTTACCACAACGCGACCACCTTTAATCAATCGCTGAATTTGCATACGCGAAAACCCCGGGAATTGCCCAACCAAAAATTTATCTAATCGCATATTCGATTCTCGGACGACGTATTCCATATCGTTACTATTTTAACAGATTTTTAAAATAATCCACAGTGTAAATCGAAAGCGATCTGTTACGATAAAAATAATCCTATCCTGTAGATTCCAGATCAAAAATCTTTTTTTAGGGATGCCGAATCGTCGCGGCCCGTGGGCTGCGCACTGAGGCGACCCACCTGGTATTTACTGGGATCAAATCTCAGGATAGGGGAAGAGAAATCCCATCACCTCTGTGGCGGGATTTTTTTGATTATGATAAGATAAAGGCGTTACGTTGGAGGATGGTAGTGATGAATAACGTCGGCATTTTTTTGCTGAAACGGATCACGTCCGAGGGCATGGAGATTCTTGCTGCCTATCATTGGTTCCCAAATGTGCTCAGCATCGCGACGAAAGAGAAAGACGAGCGTGCAATCATTCAAATTGTTGCAGTGCGCGCGGATTGGAATGATGCAAATGATAGTCAGCGTCAAATCTACGAGCGGCGTTGGGTTGAGAACGATAAGCGGTGGGTTGAGACGTGGTTTGACCGTTCATACAAACCCGAACAAAAGATATGACCGGAAGTCTTGTGGCTCCGGTCAATTTTTAAAAATATGGAAATTCGAAATTTTGTCATCATTGCCCACATCGATCATGGAAAATCGACGCTCGCCGATCGGCTGCTTGAAGTGACGGGCACGGTGCCGATGCGGAGAATGAAGCCCCAGTATCTTGACCAGCTCGAACTCGAACGCGAGCGCGGCATCACGATCAAGATGGCTCCGGTCCGAATGGTCTATCGCAGCAACATCGGACATCGAACATCCGACATCGGACGATTAAATTTAGAATCAATTCTGAATTTAATTGACACTCCAGGTCATAGCGACTTCGGCTACGAAGTTTCGCGCGCACTCATGGCAGTTGAGGGGGCGGTGCTACTCGTCGACGCAACGCAAGGCATTCAGGCACAAACATTGGCAAATTTTGAGCAGGCACGTAAGGCGGGACTCACGATTATCGGCGCCGTCAATAAAATTGATGTCGCTGCCCCAGAGCAAATCGAGAGCGCGGTGGATGAGCTCAAGAGTTTGCTTGATGTTGAAAGCAAAGATATTTTAAAGATTTCCGGCAAAACGGGCGCCGGCGTCCTGGAATTGCTCGAAGCGATCGTCTCTAAAATTCCGCCCCCACATTCTACTTTTAACTTTCAACTTTCTACCATGCCCGCCAGGGCATTGGTCTTCGACTCTCAATACGACGAACATCGCGGCGTCATTGCGTTCGTGCGCGTTGTTGACGGCGAATTTCATATCTTAGGCAAAGACGATCAGCCGTATCACTTGCTTGCGGGGCAAAGCGATTTTAAACCAAAAGAAGTCGGCTACTTCACTCCGCAACTCAAAGCAGCCGCAATATTGCATGCCGGAGAAATCGGCTACATCGCGACCGGAATTAAAGAAGCGGATACGTTGCGTATTGGTGATACCATTGCGGACATGAGGGGCGCCTTGATGTTGCCGGGTTTTCGTGTGCCAAAGCCCGTTGTATTCGTTTCGTTTTATCCCGCCGAAGGTGACAAATATGACGAGTTAAAAAGTGCGCTCGATCGGTTGCGCTTGAACGATGCCGCGTTGCAGTTCGAGCCCGACAAAAACGAAGTGCTCGGCCGTGGATTTAAGGGCGGATTTTTAGGACGACTGCATTTTGAAATTGCCGCCGAACGTTTGGAGCGTGAGTTCAACGTCGAAACCGTGCACAGTTTTCCATCGGTGGAATACCACGTCAAAACAAAAAAAGGCGACGTCGTGATTAACAATCCAAAAGATTTTCCCGACGACAACCTCGGCGTCGAAGAGCCAATGGCAAAAATTGAAGTGTTGGTGCCGAGCGAGCGCATGGGCCAAGTGCTGCAACTCTCGCAACTGTTTCGTTTCGAAAATATTGAAACAAAAAATTTCGGTGCGCGCATGATCGTGACGGCCACCCTGCCACTTGCCGAATTGATTCAAGATCTTGACGACCAATTAAAATCGGTAACGCAGGGTTTCGCCTCGCTCAATTATGAAATCGTCGGCTACGCGGCTTGCGAAGTGAAGAAAATAGAAATTTTGGTAGCGAGCCACATCGTGCCGGGGCTTACCCGAATTCTCGCTGCGCGCGACGTTGACCGCGAAGCGCGAAGAACCGTGGAGCGTCTCAAAGAATTGTTGCCGCGACAGCAATTTTCGCAAAGCATTCAAGCGGCCATTGGTGGAAAAATTATCGCTCGCGAAACAATCCCAGCGATGACGAAAGAGCTCGGCAACTTCGGGAAAAATGGCGGCGACCGCACCAGAAAAATGAAGCTCTGGAAAACACAACAAAAAGGCAAGGCGCGCCTCAAAGAAATGGCAGAAAGCAGCGACGTAAAGATTCCCGCCAACATCTTTAAAGAACTACTAAAGAGATAGTTGGACGGTGGGAGGTGGTATAGTAAAAGGATGAAGATATTCGTTTCCGTCATCGCGTTTGCGATCATGGTTGCGACCGTGATGCAACTGTACGATCTTCGCGAAGAGCGAACCACGCTCCGCACATCGGTGGTCAAAACCAGTAAAGAGCTAGACACCACGACCAAGGAAAACGTCGAGCTTGAAGGAGAAATCGCGTATCTCAAAAATCCAGCAAATCTTGAGCGTGAAGCACGCGCGCAGTTTAATTATGCGGCTCCAAACGAAAAATTATTGATTATTGTAAATCAATGAAAATTTTTTTATTCATCATAGCCATCGGCATAGTTATTACTGGGACAATCCTTGTCGCAACGCATCGATATCCCGTTGCGATCGTCAATATGAGTTGGATTACTGCGCGCGATTTTAATGCAGTGCACGCAGCAAGCTATCGGTTTTATATGCGCGCGCTCGAAACCTATGGCAAAGAGCAGCCCGGCGCAGCGGAGCAAGCAACGCTTGACGCTGAGATTCGTCGCGCAAGCCTCGACCGCCTCATCGAAAAAGAGTTGATTTGGGCTGAAGCAAAGACAGAAATTCCGGAGCTCGCGCAAAAAATAGAAGAAAAAATAAAAAACGTCGATAGCCAGAAATTACAAAATCCCGTACGTGAAATGTACGGATTGTCGGTCGAGGAATTTCGTCATCAAGTGCTTGCACCGCAGGCAGTACAGGAACTTCTCGCTGCTGCGCTTGCGGCAAGGGGAGAATCCTTGATGGCGCACCTTATTACTTCCAGAAAGAACGCTCGAGTGATATTATTACTTTCGGGTTTCGCATGGATCGAGAAGGGCGTTGAGTTGAAAAAATAAAAAGCGAGATTCGTATAATGGCAGTACACAACCTTCCCAAGGTTGGAGCGCCGGTTCGATTCCGGTATCTCGCTCAGTGGTAGGACGGAGAACAAGAAAAGCATTTGACATATACCCCCGTGGGGGTATATAATAAAAATTATGGCAAACCCAAAGGCGATCGTTCGACGACTGAATATTATCGAAGGCCAAGTACGAGGACTCCGAAGAATGGTAGAATCAGGAGCATATTGTATCGATGTTATTACGCAAAGCTCTGCGATTCATCAAGGGCTCTCCAATGTGGAAGATATTATTCTTGAGCAGCATCTATCAACATGCGCAGTGAAGCAGATGAAAGGTGGTGATATATCAAAGGCCGTAAACGAAATTGTAAAAGTATATCAATTGAAGCGTAAATAATAGCTATGCAAAAAAATACATTTCCGGTTATCGGTATGCACTGCGCTTCATGCGCAGGAACAATCGAAAAAGCGTTAAAGGACGTCGCGGGGGTTGCGGGGGCGAACGTGAACATCGCAACAGAGAAAGCGACCGTCGAATACGGCGATGTGGTAACGCCGGAAATGTTGCGGGACGCAGTTGAAAAATCAGGATATAAACTTGTCGTTGACCAGCAAAATCACAATATGGGCGGGATGGAGCATGATCATGGGAAAATGCTCAAAGAGGAAGAGGCGCAGCGATTGCGGATAAAATTTGTTATCGGTGCGGTGTTGTCCATTGCGGTGTTGTTGCTCACTGCGCCGGATTACGTGCCTGTACTGCAAGACGTCATCCCAATGTCGACTCGACTCTTCTTGCTGCTGATACTCACGGCGCCTGTGGAGTTTTGGGTTGGTGGACAATTCTGGAGCGGGGCGCTCGCAGCGACACGAAATTTGCGAGCGAACATGGATACATTGGTGGCGTTAGGGACTGGAGCCGCTTTTTTCTTTAGCGCGGGAGTAACTATAGTAGGAGCAAAGCTCAACACGTACTACGATGTTGCTGCAATAGTCACGACGCTCGTGGTGTTAGGAAAATATCTGGAAAGTAAGGCAAAAGGCGCAGCGTCGAGTGCGATCGCGCGGCTATTAAAATTACAAGCAAAATTTGCGCATGTGGTGCAGAGTGGCAAGGACGTCGATATTCCCATCGAATCGGTGCAAGTTGGCGATATGATCCGCGTAAAGCCGGGTGAAAAAATCCCTGTTGATGGAGTGATGACCGAAGGAACGTCGACGATAGACGAATCAATGGTCACCGGAGAATCGATTCCTGTTGATAAAAAGGTGGGCGATACAGTGATCGGCGCAACGGTCAACAAGATGGGGTCGCTTATATTTCGCGCCACCAAAGTGGGCAAAGACACGTTCCTTGCACAAATTGTAAAACTGGTCGAAAACGCGCAGGGCTCCAAAGCACCAATTCAGCGATTCGCAGATGCAGTAACGGGATATTTTGTACCCGCAGTAATGCTCGTCGCAGGAACGACGTTTGCGATATGGCTGTTGATTGGCCAGGAACCTGCATTTCAATACGCATTAGTAAACGCAGTTGCGGTACTTGTGGTGGCGTGTCCGTGTGCGTTGGGTCTTGCCACGCCGACCGCGATTATGGTTGGAACGGGAAAAGCAGCGGAACGCGGAATTATCATCCGCGATGCGGCAGCGCTCGAGCTTGCCGGAAAGATCAACACGATGATTCTTGATAAAACAGGAACACTCACCAAAGGTGAGCCCGCAGTAACAGATGTGGTTGCGGCAAATAGGGGAGGCCATGAAATCGTGAGTATTGCGGCAAGCCTTGGTCGGATGTCGTCGCATCCGCTAGACAAGGCGGTACAAGTTGAAGCGCAACGAGAAAAATTAGCGTTACAGTCCGTGCAAAATTTCATGGCAATTCCCGGCAAAGGAATTCGTGGAGATATCGAAATCAACGGACGCACAAAGACGCTCTATCTCGGCAATCGAGCGCTAATGGAAGAAGCACATATACAAATCGAAAGCGAATTTGAACAAAGATTGCAAGCGCTTGAACGACAGGGGAAAACGATGTTGATACTCGGAGACGAAGAAATAGAGGGCGCAATTGCGGTTGCAGATACCATAAAAGAAGGAGCAATAAACGCAGTGCGACGTCTTCGGCAATTAGGCATTGAGGTGTGGATGCTCACAGGCGATAACGACCGCACCGCGCACTCGATTGCGTCGTTGCTCGGCATCAGTCGTGTGATGGCGCGTGTGTTACCTCAAGACAAAGAAGCAAAGGTGCGCGCATTGCAAGCACAGGGAAAATCAGTAGCAATGGTTGGCGACGGCATTAATGATGCGCTGGCGCTCACGGCAGCCGACGTGGGAATTGCGATGGGAACTGGCACGGATATCGCAATCGAATCAGGGAACATCACGTTAATTGCTGGCGAACCGTCGTCAATCGCAGACGCTATTGAGGTTAGTCGTCGGACGGTACGTAACATCAAGCAAAATCTTTTTTGGGCATATATCTATAACATTGTGTTGATTCCGGTTGCGGCATTCGGGTTGCTTAATCCCATGATTGCAGGCGCGGCAATGGCATTAAGTTCAGTATCGGTCGTGCTGAATTCGCTGCGTCTTAAGCAGATGTGGTAAAATACGACCGTGGTAAAGGGATGTATCAAATAAGTCGAGAATAAAATAAACCGATAAACCGATACAGTCAAGAATTAGTAGTATCCTACGATCGTGAGATACTACAAATTGAAAACAACATGACGCAACAAAAAACCTATACGCTTCACGTCCACAACATGCACTGCAATGCATGTGTAGCGCTCACAGAGAGCGAGTTAAAAAAACATCCGAAAGTTGCGAGTGCGAGCTCGCGCCTCGATACACGCACTGTCGAAATTTGTGGAGATTTTGGCGACATGACGCCACAAGAAATCGCACACGAGCTGAGCGCGGTACTATCGCAGCACGTCGTGTCGACAGAAGCACAAAAAGAAAAAGCAAACTGGAAAGAGCTGTTGATCGCCACGCCATTCGCGCTTGGATTCGTTATTCTTTTTGTGCTATTTCAGAAGCTGGGCATCGTCAATCTGGTGACGACTGACAATGTGAGCTACGGCACTGCATTCATCGTTGGAATAATTGCATCGCTTTCAACCTGCATGGCGGTTGTCGGTGGGCTTGCGCTCTCACTCAGCAGCAATTTTGCAAAAAGCGGAGATAACGCGAAGCCACAATTATATTTTCACGTCGGTAGACTCATTGCTTTTTTCTTCCTTGGCGGTGCGATTGGTGCGCTTGGCGCGGTGTTTGAATTAAGCGAAACCGCAACAATGATATTGAGCCTCGTCGTCGGGTTCGTGCTGCTCGTGCTCGGAATAAATTTACTCGACCTCATTCCTTGGATGCGTAATTGGCAACCCTCGCTTCCGCATGTGATAGGGAAGCGCATTCATGGATTGCAAACCATGAATCACGCTGTGACGCCGTTTATCGTTGGCGCTGCAACATTCTTTCTCCCTTGCGGATTCACGCAATCCATGCAAGCGTACACCCTAACAACAGGGAATTTTTGGATTGGTGCATTCACCATGTCAGCGTTTGCATTAGGCACATTGCCCGTACTCGCCGCATTGAGTTTCGGGTCGATCGGGGTAACAGATAAGACAACAAAAAATATATTCTTTAAAGCCGCCGGACTTGTCGTGATTGGGTTTGCGCTGATAAATATCGTAAACGCGCTTGTAGTCGCCGGAATCATTGTGCCGATATTCAATATATGAGCAGAAACCTCACTGCGATTGTTATTCTTGCAATTGGAGCATTATTTTCGATATTAATCCTTGCGGTGATTGGGCAAAATCCCGAAGATGATAGCGTCGAGAATCAAAATGTTTTTATCGAAAATGGAAAGCAAGTCATCGAAATAGTAGCCAAAGGAGGATTCAGGCCGCGCGTCACACAAGCAAAGTCGGGTATGCCAACCGTATTACGCATAAAAACAAATAACACATTTGATTGTTCCTCGACGATCGTTATTCCTGCGTTGCAGTATCGGGCTCGACTTGAATCATCAGGAATAACAGAGGTTGAAATCCCAATGCAGCCAGCCGGGAAAAATATCCGCGGCATTTGTGCGATGGGGATGTATGGCTTTAACATTCAATTTAACTAAGCTGATATAATAAAAGGATGAGCGAGCAGAAGCCAGTATTCCACAATCAACTCTCAAAAAATTTTATTATTCTTGTTGGACTTATTATCGGAGGGTGGTTTTTATATTATTCATTCGCACCATCGGCGCACATCGTGCAATTAGCGGGACTCAAAGAGGACGGAATTTTTGAAGGGAACGGATTTCGTATTCGGCCACCTCTTGGTTGGGCAATCGGAAACGCCGAGGCGTTACGGGTGGCGGCAATATTCATTAATCCAGTTGAGGACAGATCAAAAGAAAAGATATTCCGCAGCAATATCAGCGTCGTGTCAGAGCCGGTGGAGCAAGGGCTCGACGAATATGTAAGAACAAACAAGGAAATCCTGGAGCGATCAGCGAAGAGTTATCGTTCAACCGAATATCAAAAAACAACGGTGAATGGTCGAGCGGGATATACGATTGGAGGAGTATTTTCGCAGGACGGCGAACAGCTTCGCAATCGACAATTAATTGTCGTCGCTGGTGGAATTGCATATATCGTAACGGGTACGGCGCTTGATGCTGCCTGGAGCAAATACGTCAAACAAATCAACGCCACCCTCGCGAGCTTTGATTTATAAGAGAAGATGCGATACGATATAGAACATCGCAAGCAAGTCATCGCTCGTGTTTTGAGTGTCTTTCTGTGGTATTTTTGGAGACTAAAAGCGAAGTGCAGCCTCATTGCCAGCCAAAGGCGCGAGGCGAAACGGTCTCCAAAAATACCACAGAAAGACACGTTGTAAACAGCACGAGTGATGACGCCGATATAGTTCAGTGGCAGAACACAACTTTCGTAAAGTTGAGACGTGGGTTCGATTCCCACCTTCGGCTCCAACATTGCATAGGAATTTTTTCATGAATATTATTGACGCACATACGCATATCGGGACGCATAAAGATTTTGTGAATAAAAGTCAGAGCATTGATGCTGCCGCAGAAGCATTGGCAAAAGAAATGCGTGCGAGCGGGGTCAGTCACGCCATTGTTATTGCAGGACTTGCAGAAAAATACGTATGCGACGGTGAATCGGCAACAAATACGCATCTGCGTGAATTTGCAAAAAAATATCCTCAGATGAGCATGGTCGCCGCCATCGACGTCAAAGAGGAGGGCGACATCGATATTGCTTTCATCGAGCAAGCATTCCAAGAAAAAACGATTGTAGGGGTAAAGTTTTATCCTGGCTATCAAGCGTTTTATCCAGCGGACATTCGCTGTGAGCCAATTTATAAATTATGCGAACAATATAATGTTCCGGTGATATTTCATTCCGGAGATACGCTTGCGAGCAAAGGATATATTAAATACAGCCATCCACTTGCGATCGACGATGTTGCAGTCGCATATCCAAATTTAAAAATAATCATCGCGCACCTCGGCAACCCGTGGATGCGGGATGTCGCAGAATTGCTGTATCGGCACAAAAATGTCTATGCGGATATTTCCGGATTATTCTTGAAGGAGGATGTAGTAAAAGATAAAGCGATGCAAAAGATGTATATATCCTGGATCAAAGAGGTGATCGCATACGCATCCCCTAAAAAATTACTCTATGGCACCGATTATCCGTTGGTGGCAATGAAGCCGTATATTAAATTTGCGAAAACGTTAGGAATCAAAGGAAAAGATTTAGAAGGGTTAATGTGGAAAAACGCTGCAACCATCTTTAACCTAGTTACTAGTTACTAGTCGCTAGTTACCAGTATCCATGCTTATGTCTAACTTTCCTCTCAAGCCCCTCACGGGCAAATACGACGAACACAACGCGTATCTTACGATTCACGCTGGGGTTGGCGGGGACGACGCCAAAGATTGGGCGGACATGCTGTTTCGCATGTATGCAAAGTACGCGGTTCGTCGCGGATGGAAATGTATACAAACTGATGATCGCGCAATGGAAATTGTCGGACAATTTGCATACGGAACGTTAAAAAAAGAATCGGGCGTCCATCGGCTAGTGCGTATGTCGCCGTTTTCTTCAAAGCAACTGCGGCACACCTCATTTGCATTGGTTGAAATTGTGCCCGAGCTTCCCGAGGTCGCGCACAAACAATTAGTCATTCCACCTGAAGATTTAAAGCTCGAAACCGCGCGCGCCGGTGGTCCTGGTGGGCAAAATGTCAATCGACGTGAAACCGCAGTGCGCATCGTGCATCTTCCAACCGGAATCGCTGCCGGATCCCGTGCCGAGCGCAACCAAGAGATGAATCGCGAAAAAGCGATGGCACTCCTCAAATCAAAACTCATCAAATTAATGGAAGATCGACGCGCGAAC
>CAYICF010000001.1:0-29518 GCA_964361805.1 uncultured Candidatus Saccharibacteria bacterium | reverse complement strand
TCGCCTCTCGGCTTCGGACGGGCAAGCGGGGGGAATTCCTCGCCGCCTGCGGCGGCGAAATGCGTTCGAACTATTTTAAGAATACAGCACCAGAAAGGAATAACACTGCCATGCTCATCACTCCTCTCAAAACCAGAATCCTGGTGCCACCCAAAGATAATCTTCTCACGGCCATACAAGAAGCGCTGCCGAACATACCAGAAAACTCCATTTTGGCCGTTACCTCAAAAGTAGTGAGTATTCACGAAGGGCGGTGTGTAAAAGCCACCACAAAAGACGCTGAGGATATACTTGCCATACGCCACGCAACTCGCTATATCCCCCGCGGTGCCATGAAGGGCAGACCAGTGCTCCATACCATTACCCAAGGGCTTCTTATGCCTTCTGCGGGCATTGATAGCATGAATGGTTACACTATCTTGTGGCCCCAAAACCCCACTAAAACCGCCCAGACCTTATGGAAATGGGCAAAAAAATCTACAAAGTAAAAAATCTTGGCATCTTAATAGTGGACTCTCACTCTATCCCCTTGCGCCGTGGCACTATGGGCATTTCTTTGGGCCATTATGGGTTTAACCCTTTGCATGCCTACCAAGGAAGCCCTAGTCTTTTTGGATATGCCTTGGGCAATGATAAAGTCGCCAATATGGCCGATGGCCTTGCGGCTGCTGCAACCCTAGCGATGGGTGAAGGCGCCGAGCAAACACCACTGGCCATTATCACTAATGTGCCAGGCATCGAGTTTGGCACACGGCGTGGCAGAACCGCATTCCAGGTACCTCTACAAGACGATATCTACTGGCCCCTGTTGAAAGATTTATCCTGGCGGAAGGGTGGTAAACAGTAAATGCGGTGTCAGGGCTGTAATGCGTGACTATATATGGCATACTTGTGGTATACTTTACTTATGGTATATATAAAAAATAGATGAAGTGGCGCATATGGGAAAAGCTCGTATTCTCCAAGGTCCCATTGTGGTCTATTTCTTGTTACTAGTAGGGATTCTTGGTATATTTGGAGGGGTGCTCTACTTGATCGAGTATAGTACTTTTTATGACGGCATCCTTGTGGACGGTACCGTAGTAGAGTTGATACCTGAGCGTAGTTCCCAACCTATTCCTATTGAACGGCGCAGGGTAACAAGCGAGAAATTTCCTCGAGAGGAAATTATTGTATATCGACCTCGTATTAGTTTTACTACGCTCTCGGGAGAATCATTTACATTTTTTGCACTGCCGGTGGAGCATCTTACGTTGTTACCGCCAACTACCGTGGTACCTATTCTATATCAGAAAGATAATCCGAGGCAAGCTATTATGCGCGATGATCTAGAGGCGTCGCGCTATGGAATTTTCTTTTCGAGCGCCGTAGGAGTAGTATTTTTATTATTGGCTCGTTGGTATGCGCGAAAACGAAAACGTATACAAGAACAATGTGCATGGTTTAGAAAATATGGAAGGCCACTTACCACGACCATTACGCGCGTCGAACGGTCTCCTTTGCTTTATAACGGAGCATACCGTCGTTGGGTTATTGTGAGTGAAGGGAAAGATCCCACCACAGGGAATATTGGTGAATTTCGCAGCGACAGCCTGATGAAGGGATTTTCATGGTCATCGTTTCGCTATGAAGCTCCTGCCAAGCAGGGGCAAACCATCACCGTGTACCTTGATCCTCATCATCCTGTTCGTTATTGGATGGATGTGCTAGAATTACCCAACGCGGTAGTATGAGGGAGAGCATCGTTGTGGAGAGAAAAAAATTAAAGTATGCAGTCACCTACATTGCCTTTCAGTGCAAAAGCAGAAAAAACTTACTTTTTGTTCTTTGTAATCATCGTAATCATCTCTTTTCTGTTTGGTCTCATTCGTTCTCCTCTTTATACTGGTCTTTTAGTAGCAGCTCATATTATTGTTATCCTGCGTAAACAACGCGGAAAGTACCCACTGGTTCCTGGGTGGTTTCCTATTGTTGGTATACTGGCAGTGCTCGGGAATCCTGGTATGGTATCGTTATTGGCGCCCTCTTTAAACTATTCCATCTTGTTATTCCCTTTTGTGTTGGCGAATTTCAGCATTTCTATCATTGCGTTTATTCTGTTTATCCGTGCTACCATTGTTCAGAATAAAAGTGAAATTAAAGTGCAGTCTCAGGCCCTAGTGCCTCATAGACGATGGAACTCATTGCATTGGTTTTTTATTATCTTATTGGTGGTGCTTCCATTATATATGGTATGGCCACTTGAATATATTGGCGAAAAGCGCATTACGGTGACTGATACTTTTGGAAAGCCATTAATAGGGATACCCGTAATTGTGAAAGATTTTCTGGGCTACAACCTTATCTCTGGGTCTAGGAGGGCGCGTGGTGGGCCCAGGATGTTGGAAAGCACTGATGGTACATATCCAGAAACGTTTTTTAAACGCGTTACGGATCACAATGGTGTGGTGGTATTTCCTGCTCGATTGTATGTAGCGTTGGATCACGCCACCAATAGTACGCTGTATATTAACCATGCAATTACCGCCTGGCGTGGTAGGGTAAGGCAAGATCCAAGTGGTTTGCCTATCACATCATTTAGTCATGAGCTTATCACAGCTCCCAACCCCCATGTTGCGAGTCGCGCCATACATCTACCGAGTGTTTCTGAAACTTCTGTGGTATTAGGGATTGTACAGCAGGACGCACATGCATGCATGTCGCTACAAGGGGATGCTCGTTTTCAATGCCTTCTGTATGGATTGTCTTATACTGCATTTCAAACAAATGATCCTATAGTTTGTGAGCGTTATCAGCAAGAGTTTATTCCTTCAGAAAAGCAGGTGCTGCAAGCTCATGCTCAAGCGGATGTGGAAGATTATTATTATGATGATAATGATTATAATTATGATCATGAGCATAATCTTGAGCGTGAAAAGGAAGAAATGATGTCTGGATGTTTTCTCCTTCTGGCCCTCATGCAAAAAGATGAGGAACTCTGCCGTAAAGCTATGAACAACTCCGACGATCGAGATATATGCTATGCCCTTATAGGGAAGCCAGAACTTTGTACAAATACTGTTGACCCATGCGGCAAGAGTTGGGACAAGAATCTTGCGTTTACTATCCCCATTAAGCCCATTACTACGTTACAACACTTTATGTGTTATGATGATGAGTCTCATCAGTTTCAGTCCATTTTGTCGGCTTGGAAGCATACATTCTACCCTTATTTTGCCGATCGTTGCGCTTCTAAAGATTAGGTAGTAGGTAGAAAATCCCCGCTGTATGCGGGGATAAAGTTTACGCGTGGAGACCAAATAATTACCTCATTAAATACTCCATTCATAATGTGCGACCGAAGCACAATCCTCTAAGAATTCGTCCCATGCGTCATCGTAAGGCGCATCATCGGGCGCGATGCAGTAAATTTCAAACTTATTTTCTGGCAATCCATCCGTGAGAGCGCCAAAGGTATCAGAGTACGCATTGTCTACCAGCATATAAGACCCTGACGGGAATTCTTCTATACCATACCCTATTGGTATTGTTTCTCCTTCGGCAAATTCCCAGGAGACCATATCACCCAAGAGTTCTTGGTATTCTTCTGGAGTTTCTCCAATATACACAATAGCTACCGCGTGATCGAGGAATTGGGGATCCTCTGCATTCACACCAGCAACAAATGCAGGAATACCCCAAAAACGGTAAAAGGCCACTTGCAGCGTTGCCATATCTTCACAATCTCCTGCTCCTGCCAGCCAAGGTCACACCATTGCGGTGTATATTGATCCTCATGATCCTAGGCGCTATTGGATGGATGTGCTAGAATTACCCAACGCGGTAGTATGAGGGAGGGCATTGGTACGGAGAAAAATAAAATAACATATGAACAAAACACTTCGTATTATTCTTATTATCCTTGGTGTCTTAGTGGTGATTGGCGTAGTGGCATGGAATCTCGTGTGGTATGCCACGAGTGGCGTGCGGCAGGCAACGAATGATTTTTTCACCCACATTAAAACAGGCGATGTGGAAAACGCATACCAAATGACCGCTCGAGAATTTCAAGCTCAAACCTCGTATGAGCAATTTACGAATTTTTTGGCATACTCTACCTTACAAGAGTATGAAAGCGCCAATTGGAGCAAAACGTATGTGGAAACAGGGGGGAGAGGCATATCTGAAGGTACTATTACGACTAAGGAAGGAGGCGTGGTGCCAATCGCCATTGAATTAGTGAAAGAGCATGATGTGTGGAAAATTTTTCGTCTTGCACCTCATATAGGTGGATTAATACCCTCGGCGGGTTCTTCCGAGACTGTGAATTACGAGAACAAGATTCCTTCTCAAGAAGAGTTAAGGCGTTTGGTATTTATCAGTATGAACTTGTTCGCTAAGGATTTAAAAAATGCACAAATTTCCTATGCCAACCATCAAGGGTTAGAACGCGAGGATCAAAATTTTGTTCACTTTTATGGGGCCCTTGCAAATGAGTCGCAAAAGCAAACAAGCCCTTCTGCATTGCGCACGGCCTTCAGTGATTTTATTACGAAAAATATTGATGTGACGGGTTTTGTGGACGCCGTAACACCTGTAATGTCTTCCCCAGCATCTCTGGATGCTGATGGCTTTCTTAAGATACAAGGTTATTATCCTGGATCCGTAAAGTCATTGCATTTTTCTGTAGAATATCTTGCTGAACATGGCATCTGGAAATTGGCCAATATTGATGTGGAGACCAAATAATTACCTCATTAAATACTCCATTCATAATGTGCGACCGAAGCACAATCCTCTAAGAATTCGTCCCATGCGTCATCGTAAGGCGCATCATCGGGCGCGATGCAGTAAATTTCAAACTTATTTTCTGGCAATCCATCCGTGAGAGCGCCAAAGGTATCAGAGTACGCATTGTCTACCAGCATATAAGACCCTGACGGGAATTCTTCTATACCATACCCTATTGGTATTGTTTCTCCTTCGGCAAATTCCCAGGAGACCATATCACCCAAGAGTTCTTGGTATTCTTCTGGAGTTTCTCCAATATACACAATAGCTACCGCGTGATCGAGGAATTGGGGATCCTCTGCATTCACACCAGCAACAAATGCAGGAATACCCCAAAAACGGTAAAAGGCCACTTGCAGCGTTGCCATATCTTCACAATCTCCTGCTCCTTCAGACAGTGTTTCTTCGGGACGTTGTCGATACTCAGCACCAGGTCGCCCATCGCCTACCCATGTTTGAAGGTCTCCGTGTACATCTTTTTCTTCATCGTCGTAGCGATACTTAATATGTTGTTCTACAAAATAATAGAATTGGCCTGCTTCTTCCAGATCGAGCTCTCCATCCTTTTCAACATCAAATTGTTGGAAAAAGTCTTCTACCCATTGGGGTAGTTGTTGGCGCATCTCTGCGGCAACTGCAGGATCAAAGGAAATTTCTTCCTCAAGAGAGGGAATATGTTCTTTCTGCACCACATTCGCAAGCTCTTCTTCATATTCTTCAGACGCTCCGGCCACCGGGAGTTGTTCGCGGTCTGGTGTACCTTGAAAGTCACGAAAAGCCTTTACCAGCTCTTCTTGAAAGGTGAGGCGGGTAGTGTCAAAATTGGTGAATACATACATGGCCGTATAGTGGGCGATTACATCGTTGTTGTGTTCAAACGCTAACCGTGCTTCCTGTCCTTGCTGTATCCATTGTGTCAGAGAAGCCAGCGATTCCTCAATGTAGGAGGAGAATTCTTGGTTATTGATAGTATCTTTGAGCTGGGTGGCATACGCCTGGAATTCTTGCAGAATGTTCGTATTTTCTTGTTCTTGTTGTTGTAAAAACACAAGGCGTTCTTGGAGGAGTGTGGAATATAATTGTACGAATTCCTCAATCTGGCTTACTAACGTTTCTACCTTAAATACGTTACCTTGTTGCAATACGCTTTCAAGTTCCTGGAGCGAAGGTTTGAAAGAAACAAGAAAGTCAAGATCTTCTTGAGCCTGAGGAAGTCCTTGCGCAATTGCCTGCTCCATTGCTTCGTATTCTTCATTTAAAAATGTTTGGGTCTCATGAAACCATTGTTCTACTTGTTGCAAGTACTGTTGCTGCGCTTCTCTATCAAAGTTCAAACTATTGAGCATTGTTTCTATGGCGTCAGAAAAATCATAATAAGCTGTTTGCCAATGCTCTACATCTTCCCATGAACTGCGCGGAGGAAATAAAGAAAATGCTTGGTATATAGTAGCAAATTGATCGCGCAATTGTTGCCAGGATGCACGCCACTCTTGCATGGAGTAACCTTGTTGCTCCATTTCGCCGAGCCATGTATCTATGGAAGCGATGCCTTTGTTCACCCATTCTTCTTTGAGATACTGCACTTGGGCAGTATGCAATGATTGCGAAATAGCTTGGTCATAGTCATCAAATACATCTTCCCAATATTCCAGTAATTCCAAGGCATGTGCTGGATTATTGTGTGTTACTGCTACCTGAGCATCATTGAGGAGTTTTTCTAGTGTAGTGAGGGTTGTAGTGGATGGCGTAAACCCCCATTGCTCATATCCTACTTCCTGCAGGCTTTTAACATAGAGGGTGAATCCATTGAGAAAATGGCGTGCCCAGGTTATATCTTCTTTGAGTTGTGTAAGAGAGCTTGCCTCAATGCCCAAGGCTGGGTGAGCAAACGTCACCATACTTACCAGCACGATCATAATAAGGGTACTACGCATAGGTTTAATTTTTATTTCCTATGTCACGTCGCAGGGGTTTATGTGGAGCGAGCGGAAGTGTAAAATCAGGAGGAGAAATAAGATTTGTGGGTAATGAAGGCGTGGATGATAGTATTATTTCTTGTTGAGAAATGGTATTGTTACGCATGAATATGACCAATCCAACACTCACGGCGATGATACTCGTGAGTCCACCTAGTATGATGATAAGCTTTTTTCGTCTCAACATGGCGCTCTTAAAGTTCATAGCTCTTGATAAAGTTATCGCCGCATCCCTACTTTTTCAACTCTACAATCTGAAAACTTTTTATAAAATCCTCTGCCTCGTCTTGATGGTAATCTTGAGCACCTAGTATAAATACATCATAGACTCGTTCACCAACTAACACAAGGCGACCACGCGTATACCCATTGGACCCGTGCATCGCATAGTCAAGTGCAGGATGCCCCTGTACGGCAACTGCGGTAGTTATTGAGTAAGGTACCCTGCGTAGTCTGTAAAATACCCTGAAGACTTGCTTGAAAAATATCGTTGGGCACATGCTGGGAAACCATTTGACTGGGCCACTGGTGTACGTCAACTTGATAGTACGTACCATCCTGCGCTTGAGCAGTATAGCGATGCAGAGGCATAGTAAGATTGCTTTCTGGTATCGGTGGATTGGCTGATTCTTGGATCGGAAGCGCAGGAAACTTAACCATAAAATGATCTTGTGCAAAGGTATAGGTGGTCCAAGGCTTAGTGCCCGTGAGCATGCTCATATATAGTATACTATACCAACGTGTTAGCGGAAGGGTGGTAAAAGCATGTAGAGTTGCTACATTGACTTCGAGACTAAAAAAAGATACACTATTGCTAGTAGTGTAGTGAAATAACCCTATGCCTTCAGTCAATATTCCGCAAAAACAATACCAAGAATTAGTAGACAAAAGCCTTCGTTTTGAATACCTCAAACTAGTCTTTACGGAGAACGTATTTTCTCCCCCACCCACCAAAAATGCCGATGAAATAGTGGGCCATTTTGCGGCTACCAAAAAATACAGTAAAAAATTTCTACAAAATCTGAGAAGTGGACTAGCCCGATCTTCGTTCGTGAAGATATGACGATTCTTTCCCTGCACCATGACATTGAGATATACTACACAAACAATACAAGCCGCGCGTAGCGGCTTGTATTGTTTGTGCCTGGGAGTCGAACAGGATCAGAATTTATCAATTTTGGTGCGTCCAATGACAAAAGCGACGACCACGAGCAAGATCGCAGTTCCGAGATTAAACGGAATAAAATCGTGAGTCAACTGCACATGTCTATCGAAGTAAAGCTTTTCCGAATGGAATTGAAAACGCACGGCACCACACCCAGACTTCGTTGTAGTCGGCGGCGTTCAAATTGTCGGGGAGGAGATAATTCTGTCCACCGGAGTTGCCTTTGAGTGGTGCAAGTTGTACATCTGGGGCAGAGGCTCCACTTCGGCCAAGATAAACAAAGAGATCCGGACCATTCGTTGCCCGAAAATCGTCTTCGAGTCGAATATAATTTTTACCATTTGTTTGGATCAGCTGCGCGGTGCCCTCGGCGTTGTGTCCTGCAAGCCCAGAAAACGCGCCCTGCGAAAGAACGGTGAACAGCGTAGATGGCGGCACGATGTCCTCCATTTTTTCAGAAACAGTTTTAGTAAAGAATAATGGGGTTACAAGCCAATAAATAAGCACGGCGGACAGACAAACAACGCAAAGAAGAAGAAATTTTTTGAGCATAGAGAGAATAAATTATTTTTTCATACGCAAAGCAAACGCCTGTAACGCATCGCGCTGGACGTCCCACAGGTGCATCACCGGCCTCGCTTGTTTGATAAGCGCCTCAGCTGATTCCGGACTCTCCCCGTTCGCGGAGATAAGATATGCCGCAACAAGTGTCGGTGCACGACCATGTCCGTTTTTGCAATGGATATATATTTTTTCCCCCATCGCCACGAGCTTTGTGATCGTCGCGACACCAAAGTCAAATTGTGTTGGGGTTGGCGCAGAGTGATCTTCGATGGGAATCCATGTATAAAAATCGACACCAAAAGGCGCGTCAACGCGATCTTTTTCAAGGGAGATATCCGCACGTATTCCTTTGGTGAGGAGTTCTTCGCTGAAGTGTGTTTGGCAGCACTGATTAGTGCCGACATAAATACCGTCAACAATCTCATGATAATTCAGAATCTCTGGCGGATGAGGCATGGCCATATGAATCAGCAAAGACTACGCGACTCCTTTTCGTTTCAGTTCGTCGAGTTGGCGTTGAAGCTCGCGCACCGCGCGTTTTCGTTTTTCTGCATCGCCTTGCAATTCTCGAATTTCTGATTCAAAACGGTGAAGCTCCCCTTCTTGGTGCGGTAGATTATTTTTCATCTGTTCAAGTTCGCGCATGCGCGATTTCATGCGCTCAAATTCGCCAAGCTCATGTTTCGCGTCTTCGATCGTGCGTTTGAGCGTCGCAAACTCGCCTTGTTTTTT
Organism: uncultured Candidatus Saccharibacteria bacterium; assembly: GCA_964361805.1. Lineage (GTDB taxonomy): Bacteria > Patescibacteriota > Minisyncoccia > UBA6257 > JAUSGH01 > CAYICF01. The sequence goes on along the minus strand of CAYICF010000001.1, from coordinate 20,311 downwards.
CATCAGCTCTCGGGACTCATCAGCGAGCTCTCGAGTTAATCGTTCTAATTCATGTGGATCAATACGTGAGGGCATACGTTTGTGATTTTATAGAATATATTTTGTCGCCTTCCTACACTCATCCTACTACAACTTGCGTGAGGAATCTACCATACAGTTAACCACACGAAGCGACCTTTTTTTATTTGGATAAATATATTATGATCATTTCGTTCGGGAGCGACTTATGTTATGGGCGGTTAGCTCAGCGGCAGAGCATCGCATTTACACTGCGAGGGTCGCAGGTTCAAATCCTGCACCGCCCACATTAATCCTAGCGCGATTGCGCAGCGCGTCGGCTCATGGGAAGAATTCGATCGCGTCATCCGAGAGCTCGGCTTCTGCTAGCTTCCGTTTTTTATTTTTGTTATTATTGATATAGTGTTTTTTGTTTTTTGAAAAGGAGCTTGTGCGATGGCCGATCAATCCCCTGTCCCGCCCCTTGGGACGCTTTCTGGATATTCGACGTGCCGACGTATCCGAATTTTATCTGATCGTTTTACCGCCATCGCGACGTATCATCCCAACGATCATTCGGTTTCGTGCTCGCTCACCAAACATCGTCTTGTCGCACGAGGATGGTCGCGTTTTTTTGTCCCGCGCATCTTCCGCTTGTGCTCCATGATCATTGCCGGCAATGGATTCTTTGCTCATTGTTTGGTCGCGTTCGTTATTCTTCAAGCCTTGCTCGCGCCGCCGGTTCCTCCGAATGCAAACGCTGTTGCGCTGGCCGTTACTAGCATTATCGCCAATGCAATTCCCCTCGTCCTCTTTCTTTTATACACCCGATTTCGCATTGCACGGTGGCACGGCGCAGAACATATGGCGATCGCTTCCTACGAACGCACGAAACAAATCGACCCCATCGCAATGATGGACGAATCTACGGTCCACCCCAAATGCGGCGGTCGCCTCCTTGCTCCGATTTTTTGCTCGCTACTCGTCGTCCCATTTCTTGCGCAATTATTGCATCTCTCGATGCCAATCAGCCTCCTCTTGCTCTTGGAATTCATTCTCCAAATTGATGCGCTTATCGGCTTCGATCGTGTTCCCGTTTTTCGTACCCTTTCAATCCTGCTCCAGCGACATATCACCACCCAGCGTCCGCGCGCAGAAGAACTCGCCACTGCATGGTTCGCACTTAAGACACTTGCTGCTGCGCATCGGTCCGAGCAATGACGCCTTTCCAAATTATAAGGATTGGCGTTTTTTAATTTGCAGATTGCCGATTCATATAGAAACACTTTTTTTATTTTTTTACAATCCCCCATTAAACAAACTGTTAAACAATTTTTTGTTTAACAGTTTGTTTAACACCTATTTTATAAGCCGATCGTCAATTAAAACCTACACGATTGGCTTGTAAAACACTGTAAAACATCGCTCGTAAGCCAATAACTGAATCGTCAATTAAAACCTACATTATTTCGATTTTCACGTTTTTCGATGTTTCACGTTAAACAAATTTTTGCGCAAAACAGTGTTTAACGTTAAACATTCTCCGTTGTTTTACGCGCGATGTTTCACGGTAAACAATCCCCGTATCTTCGATTATTTAATCGGCAATGCGGCAATTTGCCGATTAAATAGCATTTTCCTCTTCTTATCCGGCAATTTGATACAAAAATATTATCAAATTGCCGCATATCTCGGGTTCTTTTTTTATTTCTTGTCGTTGGTGTTTAACGGCAAACAACGTGCGGTGTTTAACGTTAAACATTGTTCGCGTTTTACAGACTGTGTTTAACGTGAAACAATGTTTGTATGAAAAATAGTGACGTTGGCAGGATAGGGGAGGATCTTGCATCCCGATACCTTGTTGGTAGGGGATATACAATTGTTGACCGTAACTATCGGATGGTGTTTGGTGAGCTTGACATTATAGCAAAATGTGTCAATTCAACTCTTGTCTTCGTTGAGGTAAAAACAATGACCGCACAGGGGAGTCGTGAAGCAATTCTTCCTGAAGACCAAATGACTTCCCACAAAATTTCAAAACTGAAACGCGTCGCGCAATTTTACGCAAACAAACATCCGGAGCTTGTCTGTGATGCAAGGGGCTGGCGCATTGATGTTGTTGCGATATCGCTCCCCAAATTTGTTCCTGGTGCAAGTAAGGACTTTTATTCTTCTGCGATTGTTCGTCATTATGAAAATATTTAATTTAAGGTTACTATGCATAGAAGATTCTTCCGCGACGCCATACATACTTGGAGCGTCTTTCAATGAAACTCTGCGAAGGGTGTGGCTATCAGATGGGCGAATGCGCACAACATTGCATTGAGTGTGGGACTCTATTCCCATCGTCGACCGTTGTTGCTCCAACGCCAGAAGAGGCGGCAGACGACCTCGATTGGGAATCTTTGTGGGGCGGGAGGTGTTCTGACCTATATCATCTTTTCTTGGCCGTCAAAGCGCGATTCTGCTTGCACTGCGGCAAGCTCATCGAGGATTGACTTTTATGCCTTGCGTTGGTATCCTACTTGCACGATGGTCGCTTTCGAAAGGCGACCAACTTTTTTAAAAAAATATGATGGACTTAAAAAACTTAACTCGTGCAGTGCAACAGGTTGCGGAAGAAAAGGGTATTGATCCGGCAAAAGTGTTTGACGCGATTGAGTCATCAATCGCTGCTGCGTATAAAAAAGAATATGAGAAGCGTGGCGAGATTGTGAAAGCGAAGCTCAACACAAAAACGGGCGAGTTGAAATTTTGGCAAGTGAAAATGGTTGCGGACGAAACAACTGTGGACACGACAAAAGAGGAAGAAGTGTTGGATGCCACTCAAAACAAACCCTCCTTCGCTAAAGCTACGGCGGGCGAGTCTGCCGACCCGGAAAAACTTCCTCGGTATAATGCCGACCGCCATATATTAATAGAAGAAGCTCGCGCAATAAAATCCGACGCGCAACTTGGCGAGGAGCTGTTGTTCCCGCTTGAGAGCCGCGAAGATTTTGGACGTATTGCCGCGCAAACCGCAAAACAAGTTATTTTGCAGCGACTGCGTGAAGCAGAACGCGAATCGATTCTTGCTGAATTTCAACATCGCGAAGGAGAAGTCACGAGTGGCGTTGTGCAACGCATGGAGCGGGGGAATGTATATATTGATTTGGGTCGTGCGGTTGGCATTCTTTTTTACAACGAAGCGATTCCTTCCGAGCACTATCGCGTCGGCGAACGATTGCGTTTTTATATTCTTGCGGTGCAAGACGACGCACGCACGCCAGGCATCATACTCTCTCGCGCGCATCCAAAATTTATTGAAAAGTTATTTGCGATTGAAGTTCCTGAAGTTGCGGACGGCAGTGTCGTTATTAAAGGCATTGCCCGTGAACCTGGCAGTCGCACCAAAATCGCTGTTGCCGCTGTTGCTGCAGGCATTGATCCGGTTGGTTCGTGTGTTGGCCAACGCGGCACGCGTGTGATGGCGCTTTCGAATGAGCTTGGGCAAGAAAAAATTGACATCATTGAATGGACCGAAGATACGGCACAATTTCTTGCAAATGCATTGTCGCCCGCGAAAGCAACTGGAGTTGAGCTCTTGCCTCGGAATGAAGCGCGGGTGTACGTTCCTGACGCGCAGCTCAGTCTTGCAATCGGCAAAGGCGGCCAGAACGTCCGACTTGCAGCAAAGCTCACTGGTTGGAAAATTGATGTGCGTTCACAATCGCGCCCCGACGAGACGCAGCAAGGAGGCACCGCCGAGGGAGTCTCTGGAGAGCGCGCCGCTGACGATGATGAAAAAAAGTTGGTCGACTAACAAAAAGCAAAATATTAAAAAAATAAATATGTCATTATGATTTACGTTCCTGTTATTATTTCTCTTGTTTCGCTCGTTGTCGTCGCTTTCCTCATGCGCTGGATGAGCGCGCAGGGGACTGGCACGCCGGATATGCAACGCATTGCTGCCGCTATTAAAGAAGGCGCAAATGCGTTCGTGAGTCGCCAATACAAGACGATTGCCATTATTGCTGTCGTGCTTGCAATATTACTCTTTGTTGTTTACGCCGCACTCGACAAAACAACGCTCGGTTGGCAAACAAGTCTCGCATTTCTTTTGGGGGCGTTTTCGTCGGCGGTTGCCGGAGTTGTTGGCATGGCGATGTCCACAATAGCCAACCTTCGTTCTGCGGCTGCTTCCAAACAAGGCTTTAATGCCGCACTGCAAGTCGCGCTCCGTGGTGGAGCAATCACTGGACTCATCGTTGTCGCACTCTCTCTACTCGGTATTTCTGGTTTATATCTTTTGTATCAATATCTCGGCTATGACGCGGTGGCGATTCCTATCTTGCTTGTCGGCTACGGATTTGGCGCGTCGCTTGTCGCTCTTTTTGCACAGCTCGGCGGCGGCATCTACACCAAAGCGGCCGACGTCGGCGCCGATCTTGTCGGCAAGGTAGAAGCTGGCATCCCCGAAGACGATCCTCGCAACCCCGCCGTGATTGCGGACTTGGTTGGTGACAACGTTGGCGACTGTGCGGGTCGCGGCGCAGACTTGTTTGAATCAACTGCCGCGGAAAATATCGGCGCAATGATTTTAGGAGCGGCGCTTTTCCCCTATTTTGGCGTTTCAGGAATTTTGTTCCCGCTCGTGCTTCGTGCGCTTGGATTACTTGCCACCATTGTTGGCGTGTTCGCGGTGCGCGCAAAAGAAGACGAAAGCCCAATGGCGGCCCTCAATCGTGGCTACTATGTCACTCTCGTGCTCGCAACTATCGCATTTTATTTCACGACGAAATATATGCTCGGTAATATGTGGTTCTTTGGCGCGGGCCTTGTGGGCATTTTGACGAGTCTTGCGTTCGTGTATATCACCCAGTACTACACCGAGTCGCGTTTCCGCCCTGTTTCTTCGATTACCTCAGCGTCGCGCACCGGACATGGTACGAATATTATTATGGGGTTCTCTGTTGGCCTCGAATCCACCGGACTCACCATTCTTACTATCTCTGGCGCGCTGTTTTCTTCGTATTGGTTCGGAAGCAACTCAGGAATTCCTGATGGCGGGCTTTTCGGAACTGCTGCGGCGACCATGGGCATGCTTGCAACTGCTGCATATATTCTCGCCATGGATACTTTTGGGCCAATCACCGACAACGGCGCGGGCATCGTTCAACTTGCGGGGGAATCGGGCGAATTTCGTAAGGTGATGGACAAGCTTGATACCGCAGGAAACACAACGAAAGCTTTGACGAAGGGATACGCGATCGGCTCGGCCGCGCTCGCCGCGTTTCTTTTGTTTTCTGCATACCTTACCGAGGTCAAACTTGTTTCCGTCGACCTTGCGAAAATTGAAGTGTTTATTGGCGCCATGCTTGGCGCGATGCTCGTGTTTCTTTTTTCAGCTCTTTCCATTCGCGCGGTCGGTAATGCTGCGTACTATATCGTGAACGAAGTGCGTCGCCAGTTCCGTGAACATCCTGGCATCATGCAGGGGACCGAGAAACCCGATTACTCGACCGCGATCGATATCACAACGCGCGGCGCCTTGAAAGAAATGATTCTTCCCGGACTATTGGCGGTCATCTTTCCGGTTGTTGTTGGTCTTTTATTCCGCGCCGAAGCAATGGCCGGATTCCTTATGGTCGGCACGATTACCGGAATTTTGCTTGCAACGCTTTTCAACAATGCTGGCGGCGCATGGGACAATGCAAAAAAATGGATTGAAGAAGGGAACTATGGCGGCAAAGGCTCTGATGCGCACAAAGCCGCGGTGACAGGGGATACGGTCGGAGATCCGTTCAAAGACACCGCTGGTCCGTCGCTCCACGTGCTCATCAAACTACTTGCGACCCTCACGCTTGTGCTCGCGCCATTGTTCCTCTAATAATAGAAAGGACGTCATCTGCGGCCTGTGCATGCTTGTTCCCCTATTCCGAAGGAGGCTGTCGTGTTGTATCCAACGCCGCCGGCCTCAATCGATGACTGGCCGGGAACAATCGATGGCGCAAATCAGGAAGAAGCTGCGCTTATCCGCGACGCGCTTGCGTTTGCTGCAGCACGAGACAGAGACCTCATTTGGCGTTATGTGCGTCGCATCGTTGTTCAAAGCGATAACTTTCGAGACGCGAATGGATGCCTCCATTTTAACATCGATGCTGTTCCTGATATTGCCGGCCACTACCACGCTTGCACGGATGGTCCGTATGCCGAACGCACCATCTGTCTTTGGCGAGGAAAAATCGACCGCGGGCTTATTTGGCACGAAATCGACCACGGCCACACCCTGTTCCTCCTTGCTGCGGACGAACGAGTGCTCGTTGAACATTGGAAGGCTTCTGCTGGCGGAGAATATGGAATCGAACATTATCCCGAGACACAAGCCTTCCCTCATCTTCGGTTTTTGTCTCGTCATGGCACGCGAGATGACGGTGAAGATCGCGCCGAGTGGCGGCGATATGTCTATCTGTTGCTCTGGAAAATTCATCGTGCGAAATCCGGCCACAAAGAAGATGTCCAAAATCCTATCGAGCGCCTCGATCGCGCTGGCATCAAAGAATACCTGCATCGTCTCCACTGGTTCCTTGCCTACGGCGTGATCACCTGGGAAGACTACGTGACGCTTGAGTTTCAGCCGTGCTTCAAACCTTGAAGCACGTTTTTTTGTTTAGCGCATTGGAGTATGCTCTATGTGTAGGCGTTTTTCTTTGACAATCACTCGAGGATACACCGATGCGCCACGTTTTTGCCATCCTACTTTTTCTTGTTTGTGGGTGTACCTCCTCATGGACGCCGGTCCTTGATCCTCCTGCTCCGCTGTCGCTTCCAGAGTCGCGCCCTCGCCTCTTTGAACAAACGATTACGTGCGGCGAACATGCTGTCCCGGTGCTCCACGCAACTGAAAGCGAGTTCTTCCGCTATCGCAAGGAGTTCCTGACCGCGCCAATCACAACCCAACATGCCTTGCGCGGCATTATCTGCTACGCATCAACCGAAGATGCTCTCGATCGCACCACAACCCTACGCATTGAGGCGCTCTTTGGCAAGGCAATGGCTGATGAGTGCGGTGGTGCCCCTTCGCGTCATTGGGGCGTTGCGTCGGTTACTCAATGCTTCCCTGGTGCCGGCGCCGTTGCACATTGCCATAGCGATCGCATTATCTGCATCATTACGCCGAAGTACTATGATGGCGTTATGCGTCATGAGGCGCTCCACGCGCTTTCGTTTTCTAAGGACATAGAAGAAAATAGGCTGTGGCGACTGCTCTGGCTCGAGAAGCTCTACGTTGGACGCGCGTGGTCGTCGCTTGGATATCGCTCCGTTTTCCCCAGAGATGGATTTGTAACGTCTTACGCAACAAAGCACTACAACGAAGACATGGCGGAGTTTGTCGAAGCATGCTACGTCTATTTCTATCGTGACGCGCTGAGCGGCACCGACCCCTATTTGGACGCCGATCTCCGTGATCCGCGCTGGTGCGCTAAGCTCAATCTCCTTCGCGACTTCCGCGCGATCACCGAGGACGAACACCGTGGTACCCTCCACCGTCTTACGCCTCAATAAATTTTTGAGGTGTATTTTTTTCTTCTTTGTGTTATGCTGTGATTCATTATGAAATCCTCATTCGTGCTTCAAAAAGGATCGCGCGCCGCGCTTACGGTCACGCTTGACCCTGCAGATATCAAGCCACATTTCGATCGCGTCCGCGCTCGTGCAATTGCCTCGGTCGACCTCAAGGGCTTCCGACCAGGTACCGCACCTGCGCATCTCGCCGAAGCAGCGCTTGATCAAAGGAAAATTATCGAGGGCGCCGTCGAAGAATCGATCCGCGTAACACTCGCCTCTATTATAGAAGAACGAAACTGGGTGGCGCTTGATCGCCCCACGATCGAAATTACTTCTACGGACAAACCTGCGCTCGATGCGGGACTTACGTACGTCGCGATGCTCTCGTTGTTCCCGGAAATCAAACTTCCGGATTATAAAAAGATTGCGAAGAAAATTCTTGCCGAACAACGCGAATTGTCCGTTTCCGATGTTGACATCGAGCAATCACTCTTGTGGCTCCGCAAATCGCGCGCGCCACAAATTGCCGTCACGCGTCCCGTCGCTGCCGGCGATCTTGTTGAGGTCGCAATTCGTACATCGACCGACGGAAGGTCGTTGTCGGGCGGCGATATTCCCGAAGATCGCTTTGAATTTGGCGCTGGCCGTTTCGTCCCTGGGTTCGAAAAAAACCTCGAGGGACACAAAGCAGGAGACGAAGTCTCATTTTCGCTTGTAGCGCCCGCAGACTACTGGCAGGCTGATTTGCGCAACAAGACGCTCGAATTTCGCGTGCGCATCAAAAATGTTTTCGAGCTGCAACTTTCGCCCGCTGACGACGCGTTTGCCACGTCGCTTGGGCAAACATTTAAGACGCTTGCTGATGTGCAAAAAAATATCCGCGAAGGGCTCATGGCAGAAAAACAATCTAAAGAAACCGAACGCAAACGCGTTGCCATGATCACTGAAATTGCGAACGGAGCAACGATTGACGTTCCCGAGACGCTCATCGAGCGAACGCTCGACCAAATGATGGAAGAATTTAAAGCGACTATCCAAGGTTCTGGCGTCGCCCCAGAGAAAGCTCGGCAAAATTTACGCCCCGCGGCCACAAAACGCGTGTTGGCGCATCTTGTTATCGCCGAAATGGCGAAGCTTGAGGAACTCGAGCCCACCAAAGAAGAAGTTGAAGCGGAATCCAAACATCATCAATCTGAAACCCGCGGCCTTGATGCAAGTCAGTTCTATGATTATATTTATGGTGTGCTCCTCAATAAGAAGATATTTGCCTTTCTGGAACAACAATCGAAATAGTAGCAAGTAGAATGTGCAACGTAGAATGGCAGAGAAGATCATTTTCACATTTAACTTTTAACTTTATACACGACATGGAATACAACGACTATTTAATCCCTACGGTGATTGAAAAATCAATGCACGGCGAACGCGCGTATGATATTTATTCGCGCCTTTTAAAAGAACGCATTATTTTCTTGGGCGGACTAGTGAACGATGGGCTCGCGAATACTATTATTGCGCAACTACTTTTTTTGGAGCACGAAGACTCGAAAAAGGACATTCAGCTCTATATTAATAGCCCTGGCGGTTCGGTATCTGCAGGACTTGCGATTTACGACACCATGCAGTACGTGAAGCCCGACGTTTCAACGATTTGTGTTGGCATGGCGGCATCCATGGGCGCAGTACTCCTGGGCGCTGGCGCGAAAGGCAAACGCATTTCGCTTCCGAATGCTGAAATCATGCTGCACCAGGTGATGGGTGGGGCGGAGGGCCAGGCAATTGAAATTGAAATTACCGCAAAGCATATCTTGAAAACAAAAGACAAACTTAACCAGCTCATCGCAAAACATACCGGTCAGCCGCTCGCAAAAATTGAAAAAGACACCGACCGAGACTATCACTTGACGGCCGCGGAAGCAAAAGAATATGGCTTGATTGACGAGGTACTGAAAGCAAAAGTAGAAAGTAGAAAGTAGAAAGGAAAATGGGAAGGAATGCGGTTTGTTTCTCTACTAAAAATATGAAAATCGACTCCGACAAACAGCAAATTGACGCGCTCCTTACGCGGGGAGTCGAAGAGGTGATCGTCAAAGACCATTTGCGCGCCTCGCTTTTGAGTGGGAAAAAGCTTCGCGTGAAGTTTGGCGTTGATCCAACCTCTCCCGATCTCCATCTTGGACATACTGTCGTTTTGCAAAAGCTTCGACAGTTCCAACAGCTTGGTCACCAGATTGTACTTATCATCGGCGACTACACTGCGCGCGTTGGTGACCCTTCGGGCAAATCAAAAACACGGCCGATGCTTTCCGAGGCGAAGATCGAAGCAAGCGCAGCAACTTATCTTGCACAAGTCGGCAAAATTTTTGATGTTTCTCAACTCGAGATTCATCATAACAGCGAATGGTTTAGTGATGGGTCATGGATCCTCCCAGTCACCAGTCAATTCTCTGCGCAACGCATTCTTGAACGCGACGATTTTACAAAACGAATGCACGCAGGCACTGAAGTTGCTTTGCTCGAGTTGTTGTATCCTGCAATGCAAGCCTATGATTCTGTCAAAATCAATGCCGACGTTGAAATTGGCGGGACAGATCAAAAATTTAATTTACTTGCGGGACGCGACTTGCAACGACACATGGGTTTACCGGAGCAAGATATTATCACGTTGCCACTACTTCGCGGACTTGATGGTGTTCAAAAAATGTCGAAGTCGCTTGATAATTATATCGGCATCACTGAAATGCCCGATATGATGTTTGGCAAAATTATGTCCATCCCCGATACGCTTATCGATGAATATTATACCTTGTGCGTTGATGCGCCGCGCACCGAACATGATCCTCGGCTTGCAAAACTTGTACTCGGCTCATTGATCGTTGACGACTATCACGGAGCAGGGGAAGGCGCAAAAGCGCGTGCGGAATTTGAACGCGTGTTCTCGCGAAAAGAAAAGCCAACGGAAGTGAAAAGTGAAAAGTTAAAAGTGAAAAGTATTTCTGTCGTTGACTTGCTCGTCGCTATCAAATTTGCAAAGAGTAAAAGTGAAGCGCGACGCTTGATTGAACAAGGCGGAGTAAAAATCGATGACGTCAAACAAACAGATTCTGATGCAGTGATTGATCTTTCTTCCCAACGACTCGTACAGGTTGGCCCACGAAAATTTGTACGAGTGAGTGCGTAGGTGTTTTTCAGGCTTCGGGTTTTTTGAGGTGCATCATGGCACACAAGCCACTTCGGCCTCGATTCGAATTCGTTCCTATCTCTTGTGAAACGCTTGGCCGACTGTTTGTCTCTGCGATTCGCTACGCAATTCGAGCTGACCAGCAAGTCCTGATCGAGTTTGTCTGTCGCCTCCTTCGGGAATGCTATCTCTCCGACAATATTTCCGCGAACGCGCGCGGCGCCATCGTTGAAAGTCTTCGTCAGCGTCACGCGTGGCTCTATGGACCACAAACCTCTCGCTACGATGATTGCTGGCTTCGCCTCATTAGTGTTCTCGTCGAAGCCCCCGACGTTCACTGCGCCCAACATCAAGCGCCGGACGACAAGCAAACCAAAATCAAAGAAGATGATCTCGTCGGGCTTCTCTCCGCCGCAGTTCAATATGCGCTTGGGCGACACTCAATTGCCGTTGGCGCGACGTGCGACTGGATCCGCGACATCGCGCCGCACCTTCATAGCGATGACCGCGCGTCACTCGCGAGCGATATTCGATGCTATCTTAAAACGCCTCGCCCAGACGAGCACGGTTGCGACGACCAGTCGTGGCGCGACGCTCTCGTGTTTCTGGGCAATCTCGAGCGTCAAACCTTTGCTCGCTCTCGCCCACGCAAACCTCGCCGCCGCTAACCAATATGGTTGCGGCGATTTTTATTTTCCACGCTCATCCATCCATCTCCAACCCTCCCTCGACTCGCGCACTCACTTTAAATATTGCTGTTTTTGACGCAAACTCTTTCCCGCTTGCGTCTTTGTGCGTTGCGATGATCGCCCCCAACCCTTCACCATATTCCGCAATTGCAGGATCAAGTCGTGCTGCGTATATTTTTTTTGAACTCATGCCATGAGCATACCACGTCGTCAGAGTGGTGTACTTCAAATGGAAAATCGGTATACTAATCATAGACGCACGTTGATAATCGATAACGAATTTTGGGAGAATGACGATGCATGCATATATCAGATGCCTCTTGTTGGTTATCCCGATGTTTACAGCGACAAGCTGCACGATCGCGCCGCCGCCGGAGCCGAGACTCGTCGCTCATCTTGATTCGCTCGCCGCCCAAAACGATCGTGCGCCACGCGGATTTGGTGTTGTCATTTGCGGAGACAATGAGACTCGGCATATTTATTCCTCCCGGTTAGCCGTCGCCGCATTGCAACGCAAGGGGTTTCAATATATCTTCCAGCTTGGCGTTGTCGAGCGCGCGAGCAAGACGAATATCGATTTTGTGTTCGCGTATCTTGCTCGCATGGTCAATGCGCAAGATGTTGTCTGGGTGCATTTCAGCGGTCATGGAAGGTGGTCCGTTTTCCCGCGCTGGCAAATCCCCACTCCTGGGATTCACGGGCTTATCAAATTCACTCCCGCGACACGGCTTCAATCTGGCGGTGCTGCCGGCGCCGTGATTGAAGAGGGGGTCATCACCCCCCACGAACTCACCGACTATCTCTCCGCCATCCAGCCTCGCTTTGGCGTTGCTGTTATTGGCGGCTGCTACAGCGGTCGGTTCGCTGAGCGCCTCTCTCGTTGGATCATTATGACGAGCAGTAAGGCGAACGAGCGCTCGTATGGAGAATTCGAGCCAGCGATTTATGCGCGCATGCTTGCGTCCACGAACGCCGAGATTGGCTTGTGGTTCGACGGCGCGCAGGGATCATGCAAGCACTCCCATCCCCAAATCGTTCGCGGCTCGGGCTGCGAGCAGAACATTGTCATTCCCGATTTCCGGTAACATCCATCCCTCAAGATTATGTCTTGTAGGGATTTTTTAATAAGCCCATGCATGTTATGCGTAATAAAACTTAATAGATAATCTGGTAGGGCTGAAAATGCGATATTGTGTAATACTGGATTGGGAAAAAGAACGGAAAACGGAGAGGGTTGTAGACGTATACGTGCGTGGCGTGCGGATATAAATTTCAGCACAAACGGAAACCAACACGCCTTCCTCAACGGCTTGTACGTCAATATATTCGGCAGCGACAAACAGACACCGATTGAGCAAAAAAATATGGACGCAGTGAAAAGTGGGTGCAGCGCAAACTCGACGCCGCGACATTCTCGCTCGGCGCAAGCAGACTCACCACAATGTCGTGCGTCAGATAATCGATCCTTATAGATGAGCAGTCATAAAGATACTCAAATTAAGCATAATTTGAGCGGGTAACGGGAGTCGGACCCGTAGCTTTACCTTGGCAAGGTAATGTATTACCGCTATACTATACCCGCTTTTTACTATTCTTGATGATATAAAATCTGACGAAATAAATCAAACAAAAATCTGCGCTACTCCCGAAGGAGCGGCGCAGGGTAAATCTCTAAAGACCACAAGCAACGCGGCGGCGAACGCATACTGTACCCTAATGCGTGTTATGCACAAGGGTCGTCAGGAAGGGAGGCGATATCGAAATTCTCATATCGAAAATTGATAGTTTTGATATGGGGGAGCGGCCCAGGGATTAAATGATCAACATCGACGACGGGGATTATCTTCGCATTCGTCGCTTCGCGGAGCGCGGGGATGTCGTCGCGATACATTGCCTTAAGCACAACGCCAACTCGATCATGTTCATGGGCGCCGACGACAAGAAACGGATAGTCAAGCGGAAGCACTCCATTGAATTCAGAAATGAGAAACAAAAATGCGTAATGTATGACGAGGCTGTCATCGGGACGATCAGAGTGAAGTTGATGTCGAACGTAGAGATCTTCAAGTGCGCGAGAAGCGATCGTAGTAATCATCACATGAAACATCTTGATCGATTGAGCAGACAACGGAAAAAGCTTGGAAAGAACAGGGAGATGTTGTACGCGGAGACGTTGTTCAAAATCATCGAGGATAGTGCGCCGACGATCGGGTATATCCACGAGAGTAACTCCTAAGCGAGGGTGAGATAGGTAGTATGTTTATTACTATAATAAGCAACGAAAAGAACCGCAAGAATAAAAAATCGGAGGCAAGATAAGTGAGTTAACAAGGAGGGGAGGATTTGGGCACGGAACGTGTTCGGTAATATTACACAATACATTTCTTGCAGAGAGGGTGATTTGTGGGTTACAAGTAATGAGAGACTACTTCGGCTCGTAGCTCAGTGGCAGAGCGTCGTCCTTATAAGACGAGGGTCGCAGGTCCGATTCCTGCCGAGCCGACTTAGATGATTAAACCGCAAGCGGTTTCAAATCAAATTTTTTGATCAGCGTCGCAAACTCGTCCTGCTCAATTGTTTCTTTTTCAAGCAGCAACGCAGCGATGGCGTCGAGTACCTTGCGGCGCGTTGATAAAATTTTTTGTGCTGTTTTATGCGCGCGCGAAATAAAGGTATTCACTTCAACATCAATCTGTGCCGCAATCGATTCCGAATAATTTTTTTCCGTCGCTATTTCACGACCCAAAAAGACGAGCTCTTGAGTTTTGCCAAACGTGAGCGGCCCCAGTTTTTCGCTCATGCCGTATTGCGTGACGAGTCGTCGGGCAACATCCGAAGAATGTTGAAGATCGTTCGACGCGCCCGTCGACATTTCGCCAAAGATTAATTGTTCGGCAGCGTAGCCACCGAGCGAAGTCGCTATGTCAGCAAGAAACTGCGATCGCGTGCGGAGGCGTAAATCTTCGATGGGGAGTTTGAGTGTATAACCGCCGGTTTGTCCGCGGCTGATGATCGAAATCTTGTGCACTGGGTCAGAATGTTTGAGGCTCGCGGCGACGAGCGCATGTCCTGCCTCATGATAGGCGATCATCTCGCGTTCTTTTGCGGCAACGACGCGGGTTTTGCGCTCAGGACCAAGAAGCACCTTTTCGATCGATTGATAAAGATCTTCTTGATTGATGGTGCGCTTATTGTGTCGCGCAGCGAGAATCGCCGCTTCATTCACGATGTTTGCAAGGTCAGCGCCTGAAAAGCCGGGAGTGCGTATGGCAATTTTTTTCAAATCAACTTCTTTTTCCATGGGCTTATTATTCGCATGAATTTTCAAAATCGCTTCGCGGTCATTAATGTCTGGCAAATCGAGCACGACACGGCGATCAAAGCGTCCAGGGCGAAGCAGTGCGGTATCTAAGACGTCGGGGCGATTGGTGGCAGCAAGGACGATCACGTGTGTATCGCGCTCAAATCCATCCATCTCCACAAGGATTTGGTTCAGCGTTTGTTCGCGTTCGTCGTGACCGCCGCCAACACCAGTGCCTCGTTCGCGGCCGACTGCATCGATTTCATCAACAAAGAGGATTGAAGGCGCTGCTTTTTTTGCAGTTTCAAATGCATCGCGCGTGCGCGCGGCGCCAACCCCGACGAACATTTCAACGAATTCAGAGGCCGAGATATGGAAAAAGGGGACACCGCTTTCGCCGGCAACCGCGCGCGCGAGGAGCGTCTTTCCGGTACCGGGCGCACCCATAAGAAGTACGCCGCGTGGAATGCGCGCACCGATATCCAAAAACTTTTTCGGGTTTTTCAAAAAATCGACTACCTCTTCAAGTTCTTGTTTTGCTTCTTTTAAGCCCGCAACATCACGGAACGTGACGCGATTTTTAAACGAACCAAAAAGCTTTAAGTTCGCGCGCCCAAACGTGAATGCTTGGCTCGCGCCAGTTTTTGCTTGGCGAAAGATAAACCAAAAAATAATGCCAATGACGATAATCGGGAGTACGGTAGGAATAAGCACGCCAAGCCAAAAGCGCGCACCGGATTCTTCGCGTACTTCAAGCTGAATATTTTGCAAAAAGCGTTGATCAACGCCGAGATTTTTGAGCGTATCAGAAAGGCTCGTTTCAAGCTCTTTGCGACTCTTCGCTTTTGTGTCATCCGCGAGTGTGATCGCAAGGTCTTGACCGTTGACGACAATTTGCTTTACCTGACCAGCAGCAATTTTTGCTGCAAGTTGATCAATAGTAAGCGGTTTAATGGGATCAATCGGCGTTAAAAAAAACGAAAAAATGAATGAGGCCGCAAAAAAGATCGCAATAGACCAAAGAATATTCTTGTAGAGATTAGTCATAAGTTTATACATCATATACTAGCGGGTATTGCTTTGTCGAGCAAACGAAGAGCCAGTTATCGTATTATCTCACGATCGTGAGATAATACGATAACTGATTTTGTTGGGCGTCAGTTCGGGCGCGGCTCGGTTTTTTTTGGTTGACGTTATAGAATAAAGCTATGGAAATAATGCAGGCGGTAAAAGAATATCTCGACTACCTCGAGATCGAAAAGAATCGATCAGTAAAAACACGCGAAAATTATGAGCGATATTTAAAACGGTTTGTCGCAAGCGTAGGAATAAAAACGCCGCAAGATATCACCATCGACGCGGTAAAGCAGTTTCGATTAAAGCTCGCGCGCGAATTAACTGGTGGCGTACCGCTCAAAAAATCGACGCAAAGTTATTACGTGATCGCCATTCGCAATTTTTTGAAATATTTAATCAAGCAGGACATCGACGTCTTGTCGCCAGAAAAGATTGAACTTCCAAAGTCAAGTATGCGGCAGATCGAAATCATCGACGAGGCGGAGCTTGAGCGATTGCTCGCCGCGCCCACGGGCACAAATCTTCGCACGCTGCGCGACCGCGCAATACTACACACGTTATTTTCAACCGGGCTGCGCGTGGCAGAACTTTGTACGCTGGATCGATATATTGATCTCGCAAAAGGCGAGCTCACGGTGCGTGGCAAAGGAGACAAGCTGCGATTGGTGTTTTTGTCTGACGACGCAAAAAAATTACTCAAAGAATATCTTGGAAAACGCGGAGATACTGACGAGGCGTTATTCGTAAGCATCAAAAAATCAAAAAAACAAGAAATCATCGGGAGAATGCTGCCGCGCACCGTGCAGCGACTTATTCAATACTATGGGCGTAAAGCGGGAATTGCGGGAAAACGATTAACACCACACAGCCTGCGTCACTGTTTTGCAACCGACCTTTTGAGTAATGGCGCTGACCTCCGCTCGGTGCAGGAACTTTTGGGGCACAGTAGTATTTCGACGACGCAAGTGTATACGCACGTCACCAATAAAGCGCTCAAAGAAGTGCATCGTGCATTTCATGGGAGAAAATGAGCGGCGAAGAGGAGAAAGAAAGAATTACTTTACACTTTCATGCGGCCGCACGAAAGTGTAAAGTGAAAGTTTTCCAAAAAAATTAACAAAAAAACTCGCCAGCGACCGAAGTCGTGGCGAGCGGGATGTTAGGATTGGCTGAAGCGGGTTCGTCGCGCGTTTCGACGCGCAGGACGCCTGGAAGTCCGGAGAAAACCTCGGTAGCCGGGAATGCGCTTGCGTGCCGCGTGATCGTTCCGTTGGGCAGAATGCCATCACGTGCGATAACGCGCACGATCGGCTTCTCGGCGATCGGGCCGCTTTGGAGGAGGATCGACTGAATCTCCGCCCGCAGGCCTAGGCTCGTGGCCATTGCGAGCACGTTGTTCGCGTGCCATTGCACGCCGTCCTCGAGCGTCACAATGATTGTTATAGCCATGACGCACCTCCGTTTTCTAAAATGAGCCATCAAAATCTCGAAACTTGGGAACGTCGGGCGGTAGGTCAAAGGGATTGATGTGCCGCGACAAATCCCTCGTCGACTCTTGAGTCGCGCCACAGCGCTCGCACACCGACCGTCGCTCGATAACATATGGAGCAACCGCCAGCTTCTCGCTACGCACCCAGACGCCGGGCACGGGGAGCACGACGCGAGATTCTTCGACGTACGAATGGACGCCATCACTGCAACGCTGTTTGTCGCTCATCGGACGCACTCCTCGTTCCAAACAAATCAAAAACGAAAACCGCCCCAAGGTGATTGGAGCGGTTCATTGTTTTCGAGCGTAAACAACTTAGCCAATCACCTGTGTGGGGGTGGAGAAAAAGTAAAACCCAAAAAAGTTGATTCGACCAAGTTGCATAATGATCAATATAAAGGAGGTAAATTTTATTGTCAAATAAAAGACAAAAAACAGTCTTCTAAAAAATCAAAAAGATTGTGGGACGAAGCGAACGTTAATGCGCGCTGAGCGTAAAGCTTGTCAAGAGGCAAATCTGTGGAAAATTAAACACAAGGCAAATTTTGGCTTTAGGTAATTTGGTGGTAATTCCAACTGGATTCGAATGATCTGCTCGCCCCAGCATTGCGTGGGCTGCGCTTTGGACACTCCCTTCCCGATTCAAGTTCCAGCACATAAAATATCCCCCAAACGGGAATATTTTTATGTGTGTGCCCTCGGGAGGATTTGAACCTCCAATCCCTTACGGGAATCAGCTCCTAAGGCTGACGTGTCTGCCAGTTCCACCACGAGGGCAAATCTGTTTAATAATATAAAACAAAATCACTACTTCGGCAATCGAAAAAGCAGCGCATTGCGAACAATCGCAAAGATGCTTTGGGCATCTTTTTTGATGACGTCGAGCGCCGCGAATTGCCAGTGCGTGCCCGTATAATAGCGTCGTTCAAGCACAAAGCAGTAGTGGGCAACAAGGAGCGCGAGGAGCGTGACAATAATTCCAGCAATGCTATCGACTGCATAGTGCTGGAGCGTATACACCGTACTTGCTGCGTTCGCGAGCGCATAAGGGATAGCCACAATGCCAAGCGGCCACCACAGCGCGGTGGCGAAATAAGCAATAAGCACACCCCATGCAACATGCATGCTCGGGAACGATGTAACTGCAAATTGTCCTATGTGCGGCGAGCTCCAATGGCCGTCGAGCGATTGAAGAAATGAAAGCAGGTTCGCAGTGAGTGGCGTACGCGCAAGTTGTTCGTGCAGCGGAAGCAAATCGGTGACGCCAACGACGTTTTTGCGATAGAGCTCGTCTGGAGAAATAGCGGGATAGAAATACCAGAACGGTAGACCGAGAAGCGTGGTAAGTGCAAAACTTAAGATAAATCGACGAAACAATAATTTATTGAAAAGCAAAACAAGCGTAAGCAGCGCAAGGATAATGCCGAGGTTGGTGTAGGTGGCAACGAGCAGAGTATCAAAAAAAGGAACGCGCGCAAACCATTGCATGATAATGAGGGGCTGTTCGTCAAACATCGCCACGTCAAAACGTTCGAGCGCAGCATTTGCGGCAAGCACGCGCGCTGGGGATTGCGTGCCGACCGCATCAATAATCGTGCCCGTGAGCGCTGTATGTGCACCGACAAGCAAAACAATACAGAGGAGGCTTTTTAAAAACGGGAAGAACGTTGATGGTTGGCCGCGGAATTTTTGCGTACAGTGGTGAAATAATTTTCCGAAACAATAAAAATAGGCAAGGGAGAACGCAAGTACAAAGGCAAGATCGCCAAAGAAGAGTAAAAACGCCACGCTGCGGAGCGTGACAAGGCTAAACGACGAGAATGCCGCAGGCGAGAATATAAAAAATGTCGTAAAAATAAAAAACGGCACGACAATAAGAATAAAAAATTCGATAGGGAAGCGTCGCAGCATAAAACAAAAACTCCTTCGAGAAAGAAGAAATTTTTGTTTTATGTCGTATGCGCTCAAGAGGGAATGATGGAATCGACGATCGCAGGCAATGCGCGAGCAAACAGTCCCACCGCAATCGCGATCGCGGCGTAGATCAAATAACTTCGCGCTTTCGTGGTTGCCTCGGCTTCACCTCCACTCGAAAGGTAGAGCCACGCCGCGTACAACACGAAGAAGACAGTAACGGCGACCAAAAGCGCGAACAAATATTGCGAAAGCACATCGATAATATCAAACACCTTATTTTTGTCGATATTGTCGCGGAACGTAAGCGTTGGTGGAGCAGCCGCAGCAAGCGCGGGAAGCACGAGAGAAAGAGCAAAAAAATAAATTCCTTTGAGGTGTTTCATTGCAGAAAGAAAAGATCTAGCCAATTAGCTGACTAACAAAATTCGGAATTGCTTTGGCGAAAAGCGCTACCGCAATGCCAATGGCGCCATAGATAAGATAGTTTTTTGCCGAAGTCGTTTCTTTTTCGCCGCCGCCGCTACTAAGATATAACCATGCAGCATAAAGGAAAAATAGTACCGAAACAGCAAGCAATAATGCAAAAACAAAATTGATAACATTATTGAGAAGCCCAGTAATATCCAAGGTATCCTTCGGAGTAATCGCACCAAGCACGGTGATTTTTGCGGCGGAGCCACGAGTGTCTCCCTGCGCCATTGCAAGCAGCGGCAAGATAACGGTAAGCAATAAAGTTCCTCCTAAAAATATTTTTTTCATAGCAAGCATAGTAATTAATTATTTGAATTTATAAAACGACTTTATGTATATGAAGTGAATCTATTTTCCTAGTATATCAGCAACTAATCCGACAAGTCCAACCGCAACCGTAACGCCAACAATACCAATCATGGCATACGCGATTGTATTTCGGCCTTTAGTCACCTGCTCCTCTCTGCCGCCAGAGCTTAAGAGTAAAAATGCGCCATAGAGAACAGCGAGCGCTGCAATGCCAGCAGTAATGCCGTAAAAAAAATTTAAGATATCATGAATAAGGGCCGAGATCGTCGTCGCCTTCAGCGGATTCACGATTTCCTCGGCGTGCGCGACATTAAAAAAAGAAGAAAGCATAG